>NZ_JBVIHM010000005.1:225850-339364 GCF_055570295.1 Streptomyces sp. NPDC031265 | reverse complement strand
TTGGCCTTCTTGATCGCGCCCGCGATCGCCTTCGAGTCCACCGCGTCCACGATCAGCGCGTCGACCTTGTTGGTGATCATCGTGTCGACCTGCTGCGTCTGCGTCGTCGCGTCCTGCTTGGCGTTCGCGTAGACGATCTTGCCCTTGCCGTTGGTCAGCTCGCTGACCTTCTTCTCGATGAGCGGCTTGTCGAACTTCTCGTAACGCGCGGTCTGGTTCTCCGGCAGGAGCAGACCGATCTTGATCGCGTCGCCCTTCTTGGAGCCGGTCGACTCCTTGGTCTTGTCGCCCGACTCCTTGGCGCTTCCACAGGCGGCGAGAGAGACAGCCATTGCGGTGGCGGCCACGGCCACGGCGGCACGACGCATACGCGTGTTCATTCTGGAACCTCCCTGACGAGGCCGCGACGTTGCGGCCGAGGTGGCTGGAAGTCAACTCGGCTGGGGGGCCACCGTCAAGGAGTAAATCCTTAACGAGATGACAACGGTGCCATCCGTTATCTAAGTGAAGGCAGGAGCCCCGGCAGGGAGAGCACTCTCCAACAGGGTCGAATCGCCCATTTCACTCAGTACCAGAGCCAGCGCGCCGAGCACCTCGGCGCGGCCGCCCAGGGCGCCCGGAAGGACCGAAAGCTGGCGCGCCGCACTGGGGATGGCGTACCGCGACACGGAGTCCCTGATGGGCCCCAGGACCAGCTCCCCGGCCTCCGCCAGATCGCCGCCGAGCACCACCCGGCTGGGGTTGAGCAGATTGCAGAGGTTGGCGACACCGCTGCCGATGTGGCGGCCCACGTCCGCGATGACCCGGCGGCACCCCGGGTCGCCCTCGCGGGCCAGCTGGACCACGCGTTCCATGGTCAGATCGACCCCGTGGCTGGACTGGAGCAGCGGCAGCACGTACCGGGCGGCCGTGAAGGTCTCCAGGCAGCCCCGGTTGCCGCAGCGGCACACCGGGCCGGACTCGTCCAGGGTGATGTGCCCGATCTCGCCGGCCGTGCCGCCCGGGCCCCGGTAGATCTGCCCATCGATCACCAGACCGGCGCCGACACCGCTCGCCACCTTGATGTACGCCAGGTCCTTGACCCCGCGCCCGCTGCCCCACACCAGCTCGCCCAGCGCGCCCAGGTTGGCGTCGTTGTCGACGTACACCGGCACGCCCAGGCGCCCGGAGAGCTCCTCGCGGGGGTTGATGCCGGTCCAGCCCGGCAGGATGGCCGTGGAGCCCAGCGTTCCGGACTCCATGTCGATGGGTCCAGGCACGCCCAGGCCCACCCCGATGACCTTGTCCGGGCCGATGCCGGTGGCCGCGATCAGCCGTGTGACCAGCTGTTCCGCCCGGCCGAAGCCCTGCGCGGAGGAGGCGTCGACGTCGAGCGGCTCGGCCTCCTCGGCGAGCACCTGGTGGGCCAGGTTGCCGACCGCGACGCGCAGATGGGTGTGGCCGAAGTCGACGCCGATGACGATGCCCGCGGAGCCGCTGAGCGAGACGCTGCGGGCTCGGCGGCCGCCCGCCGAGGTGGGCGTGACCTCGACGGTTCCGGCGTCCTTCAGTTCACGAACGATATTGGAGACCGTGGCTGCGGAGAGCCCCGTGGTCCTGGCGATCTCGGCCTGGGTGAGCGAGCCCGCCATGCGCACCGCGCGTACGACCCGCTCCAGATTGGCCCGGTGCAATGACGTCTGCGACCCCGGAGTCTCCATCGACTCATCCACTCCTGCCGTAGGCAGGCGGCACGACGGCCGCCCCCGCACGAGGCCGCAGCCTTGAGGCCCCGCCCTATCTCCAACATGTGAACTCTAAGCTGAGCCTTTCGGGTTGTCTCCCGTCAAGACCTGAGCAGTGGGACATAGCACGGGACCGCCCGTCGGCGTGTCGCCGACGGGCGGTCCCGTGGTGGATACGGAGCGTGACGTACCGCTATTTGAGCGCTCCCGCGGTGAGTCCCGCGACGACCTGGCGCTGGAAGACGATGTACGCGGCGAGCACCGGCAGCATCGCCATCACCAGGCCCGCCATGAGGCCGGACCAGTCGCCCTTGTACCCCTGGCTGGTCGCGAGCTCGACCAGGCCCTGGGAGAGCACCCGCTTGTCCGGGTCCGTGTTGAGCACCGTCGGCAGCATGTACTGGTTCCACTGCCCCAGGAAGTTGAAGATGCCCACGCTGATCAGACCCGGACGGGCCATCGGCAGCATCACCTGGAAGAACGTACGGGTGTGGGAGGCGCCGTCGATCATCGCCGCCTCGGCGACCGAGGTGGGGAGCGTCCGGAAGAACGAGGTGAGGAAGAAGACCGTGAACGGCAGCGAGTACGCGATGTAGACCAGGATCAGGCCGTGGGTCGTGTTCAGCAGGCTCAGGTTGTTCATCACGTAGAACAGCGGCACCAGGGCCAGCATGATCGGGAAACTCATCCCGCCGATGAACAGGTAGTAGATGAACCGGTTCCCTGGGAAGTCGAAGCGCGCCAGTACGTACGCGGCCATCGAGCCGAGCAGCAGCGTGCCGATGAGCGAGCCGCCCACCACCAGGATGGTGTTGACGAAGTAGTCGCTCATATGGGCCTGGGTCCAGGCCCGCGACCAGTTGTCGAAGTGCAGCTTGTCCGGGAGCGCCCAGGGGGTGGACAGGATCGAGTTGTCGTCCTTGAAGGACGCCATGACCGCCCAGAGCAGCGGGATGACGACCATGAACGCCCAGAGGACGAGCACGCCGTGCGAGAAGACGTTGAGGACGACGCCCTCGCTCTTCTTCTCCTTCTTCGCGGGCGCCGCCTGCTTGGCCACGGGCGGGCGCTCCTCGGCGAGGTCGGCGGGTGAGGTGTCAGTGGTCATGAGAACTCCAGCCGCTCGCGCCGGCCCAGTCGCATCACGACCGCCGCGAACAGCAGCGTGACGACGAGCAGCGCGACACCGATCGTGGTCGCGTATCCGGCCTGACCGTCGCGGAACGCCGACTGATAGACGTAGAGCGGCAGGACCGTGGTCGAGTAGTCGGGGCCGCCCGGGCCCACCGTCATGATCTGCACGGAGGCGAACGCCTCGGCGCCGAGGGCGAGGATGCCCATGTAGACCCAGCCGGACTGCACGGTGTCCCAGAGCAGCGGCAGCGTGATCCTGAAGAACGTGGTGAAGCGGCTGGCCCCGTCGAGCAGCGCCGCCTCGTAGAAGTCCCTGGGGATCGACGCCATCCCGGCCGAGAACAGGACGACGAAGAATCCGACCGTGGACCAGACGAGCACGGCCATCACGCAGTACAGCGCCAGATCCGGGTCGCCGAGCCAGTTCGGCTGGACGCTTCCGAGACCGACCCCCTTGAGCGCGGAGTTGATCACGCCGTTGTTGGGGTTGTACGCGAACTGGAAGAGCAGGGCGACGATCGCGATCGAGAGCACCTGCGGAAAGAAGTACGCGATTTTATAGAAGCCGGAGCCGCGCACTCCGGTAATGGCGGCGCCCTTTCGGCGGCGCCCCCCGACATTGAGCATGAAGGCGAAGAACAGCGCGAGACCCAGCGTCACCAGCGGCAGCAGCAGGACGAACAGCAGACTGTGCTGCAACGACTTCCAGAAGATGTCGTCGTCGAACATCCGCTTGTAGTTGTCGAAGCCGACCATCTTGAAGTCCGGGCTCAGACCGGTCCAGTCCGTGAACGAGTAGTAGATGGACTGGATGAACGGCCAGATGACGAAGAGTGAGTACAACGCCAGTGGGAGTACCAGAAATCCCACGATGAACCGGTACTTGCCGTGTTGCATGGTTACCGACCCCGATCTTGTAGCGGGTGCCGCCGCTGGTGACGCTTGACCACTGCCGCTACTTCTTGTGCTTGTAGTGCTTGATGTTCTGGTCCTGGGCGGCCTTGTCGGCGTAACCCTGGATCTTCTTGATGGTTTCGGCCGGGGTGGCGCGGCCGGCCATCATCTCACCGAGACCGGCGACACCGATCTGCTCCTTCTGGAGCTTTACGTACCAGTCCTGGAGCCGCGGGTTGACGACGTTGGTGCCGGCCTTCTTCAGCGCGTCGACACCGGACTGCAGGGCCGTCGACAGGGACAGGCCGTCGGTGCCGCCGTTGAAGGCGGAGAGCGACTTCACCTGGGTGGTGAAGTTCTTCGAGGAGGCCTCACTGAGCATGATGCGCAGCTGCTCCATGCCGCCGGTCGGGTTCTTCGCCTTGGCCGGGACGATGAACGGCTCGCCGCCGGACGCCCAGATGGTGCCGAACGGCATCTTGTCGCTGCCGTCCAGGCTGGAAGGCGCGCCCACCATCATCTTGAAGTCCTTGGGCGTGGTGGGAGCGGCCTCGTTCTCCACCCAGGAGCCGTTCGGGATGAACAGCGCCTGCCCCTTGGTCCAGGCGGTCTGTGACTGGATGTGGGTCATGCCCGGGGTGCCCTGGAGGATGTAGCCCTTCTTGAAGAGCTCGTAGTACGCCTCGAACGCGGCCTTGACCGCCGGGTGCTCCCAGGCCTTCGGCTCCAGGTTGTCGATGGAGTCGAGGACCTCCTTGCCGCCGATCTTGGCGATGAAGGGGTAGAGCGAGAACGGCAGGTAGTACGGGTACTTGCCCGGGTACGTCCAGCCCGCGATGCCCTGCTTCTTGGCCTTCTCGCACAGGGCGAGCATCTCGTCCCAGGTCTCCGGGTACTTCGCGTCGAGCTTGTCGAGCGCGGTCTGCGAGTACCAGACGCCGTAGACCGTGTACGCGTAGTAGAAGACCCACACCGGGTCGCCGTCGAACTGGCCCATCTCGACGATGCCGGGCCGCAGCGTGTCGCGGACCTTCTTGCCCGGGTCGTCGATGGACGGCGCGTCCAGGAGCGGGGTCAGATCGGTGAGCTGGCTCTTTCCGACCAGGACGCCCATGTCCATCTGCTCGGCGCCCGAGTTGTCGATCAGGTCCGGCGGGGTGCCGCCGTTGAACTTGGGCTGGAGCTCCGACTGGATCTTCTGGGTCTTGTGGAAGCTGATCTTCGCCTTCGGGAACGCCTTCTCATAGACGGCGTTCGCGTCGGTGGCGTACTTGGTGCCGAAACCGCCGTCGAAGATGACGACGTCGAGAGGGGCCGACTCATTCACCGCGAGCGGGTTCTTGTCGGACTTGGTGCCCTTCTCGACCTTCTTGTCGCTGCCGCTGTCGCCGCTCGCGCAGGCGGACAGGAAGCCCATCGCCGGAACGGTGATCAGACCGAGCGCCGCGGACCGCTTGATCAGATCGCGACGGCCCAGGCCCTCATTGCTGTCGTGGGCGGAGGTGGATCCCATGCTCAAGTCCTCGCCTTCTCCAGGACTCAGGCGGTGTACCGGTCGCCCGTACCAAATCGCCTGCAGGCGAAGGGCCCCGCCACCGCGGTCAGTTGTGCTGAAGCTTGGGTAGTGCAGGGTACGCAGCGGATACGCCGGATTTGCGGAGGATGACGTGCCGTTGCTTCCCCGACGTCCCCCGTCCCCCGAGCCCGCCGGTTTCCCGGCGGAGCGGACGCCGACAGGTATAGTCCACTTTCCGTCAACTGAGCAAGATCGAAAGCACGGTTGGACGGCATCCTTTCCCGAGTTGAGACCTCTTGGATATCTGATCGCGGAGCGCGGTGGGCCGGACCCCCGCGACACTCTCGCGGCGCGCCGGAACGCCCAGGCCATTCCCCCTCAACACCCTTGACACCACCTACGACTTGCCTTCCTACTGGATCCTGCATTTTCTCTCTGACAACGTTGTCCAGATCGTATGACCGGTGCGCACGGGCCTCGGCCGGGCGTCGTCGTGTCACGCGCCCGCCAAGGGAAAGGCCCCCTATGCTGCCCAGATCCCGGCTCCGACAAGGGCCGGCGGCCGCCCTCGCGGCGGCCTCCTTCCTGCTCGTGGTGACGGCCCAGTGGGCCGCGTCGGCCCAGGTGGCCTCGGCACAACCCGCCTCCGGCGGCCAGGAGTTCCGCACCTCGTTCGAAACCGGCCAGCCGCAGCCGGACTGGCGCAACACCGTGGATACGGGCCCGGACGGGCACAAACGCGCCTCCGGCGTCGACGGCGGATTCACCAGCGGCATACCGGGCAATGTCACCGACAAGGTGACGGCGGTGCGGGCGAGCGCCGAGAACGACGGCTCGGGCGAGGTGAAGGAGAACCTCGTCGACGGCCAGCCGAGCACCAAATGGCTCGCTTTCCAGCCGACCGCCTGGCTGGAATTCGATCTCGACAGCCCGGTCAAGGTCGTCACCTACGCGCTGACCTCGGCCAATGACGCGGCGCCCCGCGACCCCAAGGACTGGACGCTGAAGGGCTCGGCGGACGGCAGCACCTGGACGACGTTGGACACCCGCTCGGGTGAAACGTTTCCCTCGCGCTTCCAGACCAGGACGTACGACTTCGCGGGCTCCACGGCGTACGCGCACTACCGTCTGGAGATCACCCGCAACGGCGGAGCCGACATCACCCAGCTGGCCGATGTGCAGTTCTCCGACGGAGACACCAGCACCCCGGTTCCGGAGGACATGCGGACGCAGCCGGACCGCGGGCCCGGCGGTTCACCCACCGCCAAGGCCAACGCGGGATTCACCGGAAAGAGGGCCCTGCGTTACGCCGGTACGCACAAGGCGGACGGGCGTGCCTACTCGTACAACAAGATCTTCGACGTGGACACCCGGATCGGCCGGGACACCGTGCTCGACTACAAGATCTTCCCGTCGATGCCGGAGACCGACCTCGGCTACCCCGCCACGAACGTGTCGGTGGACCTCGCCTTCACCGACGGCACCTATCTGAGCGACCTGAAGGCGGTCGACTCGCACGGCGGTCTGCTCACCCCGCAGGGCCAGGGCGCGGCGAAGACGCTCTACGTCAACCAGTGGAACCAGGTGTCCTCGCGCATCGGAGCGGTGGCCGCGGGCAAGACGGCGGACCGGATCCTGGTGGCGTACGACTCGCCCAAGGGCCCGGCGAAGTTCCAGGGCTGGATCGACGACCTCGCGCTCGCCCCGAAGAAGCCGGAGAAGCGCCTGGCCCACCTCGCCGACTACGCGCTCACCACCCGGGGAACCAACTCCAGCGGCTCCTTCTCGCGCGGCAACACCTTCCCGGCGACGGCCGTCCCCAACGGGTTCAACTTCTGGACCCCGGTGACCAACGCGGGCTCGCAGGACTGGCTGTACGACTACGCGCGGCGCAACAACGCGGACAACCTGCCCACCCTCCAGGCGTTCTCGGCCAGCCACGAGCCGAGCCCCTGGATGGGCGACCGGCAGACCTTCCAGCTGATGCCGTCGGCAGCCACAGGCACCCCGGACGCCTCGCGCGCCGCACGCGGGCTGCCGTTCCGGCACGAGAACGAGACCGCGAAGCCGTACTACTACGGCGTCACCTTCGAGAACGGCCTCAAGGCCGAGATGGCGCCCACCGACCACGCCGCGACCATGCGGTTCACCTATCCCGGTGACGACGCGAGCGTGCTCCTCGACAACGTCAACAACAACGGCGGCCTCACCCTGGACCCGGCGGCCTCCTCCTTCACCGGCTACTCCGACGTCAAGAGCGGCCTCTCACAGGGCGCCACCCGGCTCTTTGTGTACGGCGTCTTCGACGCTCCGGCCACCGCGGGCGGCAAGCTGCCCGGAGGCGGCGGTGCGGACGTCACCGGCTATCTGCGCCTCAAGCCCGGCAAGGACCGCACGGTCACCCTGCGGCTGGCCACTTCACTCATCAGTGTGGACCAGGCGAAGGCGAACCTCGCCGCGGAGATCCCGGCGGGCACGTCCTTCGAGCGCGTACGGGACCGGGCGCGCCAGGCCTGGGACCGGATCCTGGGCCGGGTCGAGGTCGAGGGCGCGAGCCACGACCAGCTGACGACCCTGTACTCCTCGCTGTACCGGCTCTACCTCTACCCGAACTCCGGCTTCGAGAAGGTCGGGTCGAAGTACCAGTACGCCAGCCCCTTCTCCCCCGGCACCGGCCAGGACACCACGACGCACACCGGCGCGAAGATCGTCGACGGCAAGGTGTACGTCAACAACGGCTTCTGGGACACCTACCGGACGACCTGGCCCGCGTACTCACTGCTCACTCCGGCGCGGGCCGGCGAGATGGTCGACGGGTTCGTCCAGCAGTACAAGGACGGCGGCTGGATCTCGCGGTGGTCCTCGCCCGGCTACGCGGACCTGATGACCGGGACCAGTTCGGACGTGGCGTTCGCCGACGCGTATGTGAAGGGCGTGAAGTTCGACGGCGAGGCCGCCTACGAGGCCGCGCTGAAGAACGCGACCGTCGCCCCGCCGGCCGCGGGGGTCGGCCGCAAGGGCATGGACACCTCGCCCTTCCTCGGGTACACCCCGACCTCCACGCACGAGGGCCTGTCCTGGTCGCTTGAGGGCTACCTCAACGACTACGGCCTGGCGAAGATGGGCGAGGCGCTCTACAAGAAGACCGGCAAGTCCCGCTACAAGGAGGAGTCGGCGTACTTCCTCGGCCGCGCCCGGAACTACGTGAAGCTCTTCGACCCGAAGGCGGCGAGCGCCGGGGCCGGTGCGCCCGGCTTCTTCCAGGGCCGCGACGCCAAGGGCGGCCGGCGGGTGCCGAGCGACACGTACGACCCGCGGGTATGGGGGTACGACTACACCGAGACCAACGGCTGGGGCTACGCGTTCACCGCCCCGCAGGACTCGCGCGGCCTCGCCAACCTCTACGGCGGGCGCGCCGGTCTGGCGAAGAAGCTCGACGCGTTCTTCGCGACCCCGGAGACGGCCTCACCCGACTTCGCCGGTTCGTACGGCAGCGTCATCCACGAGATGACGGAGGCGCGTGACGTCCGGATGGGCATGTACGGCCACTCCAACCAGGTCGGCCACCACGTGACGTACATGTACGACGCGGCCGAGCAGCCCTGGAAGACGCAGGAGAAGGTCCGCGAGGTCATGAACCGCCTCTACACGGGCAGCGAGATCGGCCAGGGCTACCACGGCGACGAGGACAACGGCGAGCAGTCGGCCTGGTACCTGTTCTCCGCGCTCGGGTTCTATCCGCTGGTCATGGGCAGCGGCGAGTACGCCATCGGCTCGCCCCAGTTCACCAAGGCGACGGTGCACCTGGAGAACGGCCGCGACCTCGTGGTCAAGGCTCCGAGGAACAGCTCCCGCAACCTCTACGTCCAGTCGCTCAAGGTGAACGGCAAGGCCTGGAACTCCACCGCGCTCCCCCACTCCCTGCTGGCGCGGGGCGGCACGCTGGACTTCGCGATGGGGCCGCGTCCGTCGGCCTGGGGCACGGGCGAGAAGGCGGCGCCGGTGTCGATCACGCGCGACGACAAGGTGCCCACGCCGCCGGCCGACGCGATCTCGGGCAGCGGCCCGCTGTTCGACGACACCTCGACGACGGCGGGCACGTTCGACTCCGTCGAGCTGCCGGTGGCGTCGTCCACGCGCGCGTTGCAGTACACCCTGACGTCCTCGGACCGCGCGAAGGCCCCCAAGGGGTGGACTCTCCAAGGGTCTTCGGACGGGACGAAGTGGGTCGATCTGGACAAGCGGTCCGGTGAGTCGTTCGCCTGGGACAAGCAGACCCGGGTGTTCGGCGTGACCAGGCCCGGCTCGTACGGGCACTACCGGCTGGTGCCGACGGGCGGACCGGCGACGCTGGCGGAGATCGAGTTGCTGCGCTGACGGCCCCAGCGGGCGGGCGGCCGTATCGAGTTGGCCGCTTTTACCTCAAGCCGATTGACATGTAAAGGAGTCATGGCAAGATTCCGGTGAAACCCGTGGCGCGTCTCGTCTGCTGAGGCGCGCCACGTCGCATCTGAGCCTCATGGATCATGGAGAACTACGTGGCCAAGAATCTGGCCAAGGATTCCGGGACCTCCGGAACTTCCGAGACCTCTGGGACGTCTGGGACTTCCGGCAGCAAGCGGAGCCGGATAGCCGCCCGGATCGGCGCCGCCGTGGCCGCCGCCGCCCTCGTCGGCACCGGTGCGACCGCGGTCGCCGCGGCCAGTCCGCCGAAGCCGTTCACCGCCGCCACCCCGGCGCCGTCGGCGCCGTCGCTCGCCCGGTCCGGCGCGATGACCTCGGCGCCCAGCCCCGAGGCCCCCCAGTTCGACCTGTTCGCCGCGGACCGCGCCAACACGCTCTACGGCTACATCCGCGACGGCGGCGGCGCCCTCAGCCCGCGCGCCAAGATCGACACGGGCTGGGACGCCATCAAGTGGACGACCCAGGTCGACCACGACGCCGACGGGTACGCCGACGGCTGGTGGGAGTGGGACAAGAACGGCACGATGTACTACGCCGCGGACGACGCCACCGAGCCGTGGACCGTGGGCGGCGGCTGGAACACGTACAACCTGCTGGTCTCCCCCGGCAACCTGGGCGGCGCCGCGGCCGGCGACCTGCTCGCCCGTGACACCACCGGCGCCCTGTACGTGTACCTGGGCTACGGCACCGGCAAGCTGGCGACCCGCTACAAGGTCGGCGGCGGCTGGAACACGTACAACCAGATCGCGGGCAACGGCGACCTGACCGGCGACGGCAAGGCCGACATCGTCGCCCGCGACGCCTCGGGCACGCTGTGGCTCTACAAGGGAACGGGCAACTACAAGGCCCCGTTCGAGGGCCGCACCAAGATCGGCGGCGGCTGGAACACGTACAACGCCCTGTTCTCGATGGGCGACCTGGACCTGGACGGCAGGACCGACCTCATCGCGCGCGGCAGCGACGGCTCCCTGTGGCGCTACTCGGGCACGGGCAACGCGGCGGCGCCGTTCGCCGGGCGCAAGAACATCGGGACGAGCGGCTGGAACACGTACCGCCTGTTCTTCTGATCTGTTCCGAGCTTGACCTGCGGATACGAACGGGCCGCACTCCCGGGAACGGGAGTGCGGCCCTTTCCGTTGCCCCCGCGTCCACCCTCTGTCGCTGTTCCGCACTCAAACAGGTTGACAGGTAAAGGAGTTGTGTAAGGATCTCGATGATCGCGTGACGTGTCCCGGCGCACGGTTCACAGGCGTGCCCGGCGCCGCGTCATGGCTCATCGACTCAATGGAGAGATACGTGGCCAAGACTTCTGGCCGTACGCGTGGGCGGAGAGCCGCCGCCCGTCTCGCTGCCGCGGCGGCTGCCGCCGCCCTCGTCGGCACCGGCGCCTCCGCGTTCGCGGCCGACAACCCGACTCCGTCCGCCAAGGCGTCGGTGAAGGCGGCCGCCGACAAGGCAGCCGCGCACGCCGCGGCGAAGGGCGCCAAGCACGGCGTCACGAAGGCGGACGACCCCAACGGCGCCTACCCGGTCTTCCCGCTGATCGGCGTGGACCGCTCCGGCAACAGCTACGCCTACCTGCCGGACTACGAGGGCGGCTTCTCGCCCCGGATGCAGCTCGACGAGGGCCAGGGCGGCCTGAAGAACGGCGCCCAGGTCGACAACGACGCCGACGGCGTCGCGGACGGCATCTGGAAGTGGGACACCAAGGGCACGATGACGTACGAGCCGTACGTCGAGCTGGAGAACACCACGGTCGGCGGCGGCTGGAACATCTACAACACCCTGCTCTCCCCGGGCAACCTGGGCGGCGCGGGCGCCGGCGACCTCCTGGGCCGCGACTCCTCGGGGAACCTGTACCTCTACCTGGGCTACGGCAACGGCAAGCTGACCTCCCGCTACCTGGTCGGCGGCGGCTGGGGCCAGTACACGGCGCTCGCGGGCAACGGCGACCTCACGGGTGACGGCAAGGCCGACATCGTGGCGCGCGGCGGCGACGGCACGCTGTGGCTCTACAAGGGAACGGGCAACTACAAGGCCCCGTTCGAGGGCCGGGTCAAGATCGGCGGCGGCTGGAACATCTTCAACGCCCTCGTCTCCTCGGGCGACGTGGACCTCGACGGCACCACCGACCTGCTCGGGCGCGACGCCGCGGGCGCGCTGTGGCTGTACAAGGGCACCGGCAACGCCGCGGACCCGTACAAGGCGCGCGTCAAGATAGGCAACGGCGGCTGGAACACGTACCGGCTGCTGTTCTGACGCCTGGTCCTTACGGCAGATAACCGGAGGGCCGCATTCCCTTAGGGGCAATGCGGCCCTTTTGGGCGTTTTTGGGATACGGCGCATGAACAAGGGGCGAGAAATAGCTGTTGTCTTGATCCCCTTTGTCGCGAAGCGGGTTGACAGGTAAAGGAGTCGTGAAACGATTCCGCTGAACTCGTGACGCGACTCGACACCCGAGCCGCACCACGTCTCAATCACGACCAATGGAGACATACGTGGCCAAGATCTCTGGCCGTAAGCGTGGACGGATAGCTTCCCGTCTCGCTGCCGCGGCGGTTACCGCCGCCCTCGTCGGCACGGGCGCCTCCGCCTTCGCCGCCGACAACCCCTCGGCGAAGCCGTTCAAGGCTCCGGCGGCCAAGCCGGCCAAGGGCGCGCTGGCCAAGGCGCAGGCGTCCAACGTGGGCGACGCTCCGGTGTTCGGCCTGAACGCCGTCGACAAGGCCGGCGACCTGTACTACTACGCGCCGGACGGCAACGGCGGCCTTGAGTCCCGGCAGAAGTACGACTCGGGCTGGAACGGTCTCAAGTGGGTCGGCCAGGTCGACCAGAACGCCGACAACCTCACGGACGGCGCCTGGGAGGCCGACTACAACGGCAACCTGTCTTACGCCGCGGCCGACGGCTCCCAGCCGTGGAAGGTCGGGGGTGGCTGGAACACCTACAACGCCCTGCTCTCCCCGGGCAACCTGGGCGGCGCCGGTGCCGGTGACCTCCTGGGCCGCGACTCGTCCGGCACGCTGTACCTGTACCTGGGTTACGGCGACGGCAAGATGACGTCCCGCTACACCGTGGGCGGCGGCTGGGGTCAGTACACCCAGATCGCGGGCAACGGCGACCTGACCGGCGACGGCAAGGCCGACATCGTGGCGCGCGGCGGCGACGGCACCCTGTGGCTCTACAAGGGCACCGGCAACTACAAGGCGCCCTTCGAGGGCCGCACGAAGATCGGTGGTGGGTGGAACACCTACAACACCATCTTCGCCGCGGGCGACATCGACCTGGACGGCAAGGCCGACCTCATCGGCCGCGACGCCACGGGCGCGCTGTACCTGTACAAGGGCTCCGGCAACGCCGCGGACCCGTTCCAGGGCCGTGTGAAGATCGGCACGAGCGGCTGGAACACGTACCGGCTGTTCTTCTGATCGACCGTCGGGTCCCTGACCTGAGGTGACGGAGGGCCGTACCGCTTCGGCGGTGCGGCCCTTCGGCATCTGAGGGCGCGTCGACAACCGGCCGTGACGATTCCCGCACAAACCTGTTTGGAAGATGTGAGAAAGCCGTGAAACGATCTCGTTGATCCTGTGGCGGGCCGCACCTCGTGAGGCGCGCCATGTCTCAACAACTCCATGGAGAAATACGTGGCCAAGACTTCTGGCCGTACGCGCGGACGCATAGCCTCGCGCCTCGCCGCCGCGGCGATCACCGCCGCGCTCGTCGCGACGGGCGCTTCCGCCGTCGCGGCGGACAACCCCGGCAAGTCCGCGACCGACGCCAAGCCGAAGGCGAAGAGCGGCGTCACCGCGTCGCGTTCGAACGCGGTCTCCGCGGTCTCGTACTTCGCGCTGTACGGCGTCGAGCGCAACGGCTTCGTGTACGGTTACGCGCCCAACGGCAACGGTGGCCTCGGCGACCGCCAGTACACCGGCTACGGCTGGGAGCGCACGCGGGACATCGCGCAGGTCGACCACAACAACGACGGCCACGCGGACGGCTTCTGGGCCCGCGAGAACAACGGCGATCTGCTCTACCAGCCCTTCGGCGGCAAGAACTTCAAGGTCGGCGGTGGCTGGAACACCTACAACCACGTGTGGGCCGTGGGCAGCCTCGGTGGCGCCGAGGCCGGCGACCTGCTCGCGCGTGACGGCAGCGGCAACCTGTACCTGTACCTCGGGTACGGCAACGGCAACATGACGTCCCGCTACAAGGTCGGCGGCGGCTGGGGCCAGTACACCCAGATCGCCGGCAACGGCGACCTGACCGGCGACGGCAAGGCCGACATCGTCGCCCGCGACGGCTCCGGCAACCTGTGGCTCTACAAGGGAACGGGCAACTACAAGGCCCCGTTCGAGGGCCGCACCAAGATCGGTGGCGGCTGGAACACGTACAACACCCTCGTGTCCGTCGGTGACATCACCGGCGACGGCCTCACCGACCTGATCGCCCGTGACGGCAGCGGCGCCCTGTGGCGCTACTCCGGCAACGGCAGCGCCCGGGACCCGTTCGAGTCCCGCGTGAAGATCGGCAACGGCGGCTGGAACACGTACCGCCTGCTGTTCTGACCGGACCGGCTCTTCCTTGAAGCGCCGCGCATGACGAAGGGCCGCACCCCGGAGACGGGGGGCGGCCCTTCTGCCGTACCGGCAGAGCCCGATCCCTAGTTACGGATCAGGTTCCGCAGCACGTACTGCATGATCCCGCCGTTGCGGTAGTAGTCCGCCTCGCCGGGGGTGTCGATGCGGACCACCGCGTCGAACTCCACGCCCGTGTCCGTGGTGACCTTCACCGTGCGCGGGGTCGTGCCGTCGTTCAGCTCGGTGACGCCCGTGATGGAGAAGGTCTCCTCGCCGGTCAGGCCGAGGGAGGAGGCCGTGGCGCCCTCCGGGAACTGGAGCGGGAGGACGCCCATGCCGATGAGGTTCGAGCGGTGGATGCGCTCGTACGACTCGGCGACGACGGCCTTGACGCCGAGCAGCGCCGTGCCCTTGGCGGCCCAGTCGCGGGACGAGCCCGAGCCGTACTCCTTGCCCGCCAGGATGACCAGCGGGATGCCGGCGGCCTGGTAGTTCTGGGAGGCGTCGTAGATGAAGGAGACCGGGGCGCCCTCGACCGTGAAGTCGCGGGTGAAGCCGCCCTCCGTGCCCTCCGCGATCTGGTTGCGCAGGCGGATGTTGGCGAACGTGCCGCGGATCATGACCTCGTGGTTGCCTCGGCGCGAGCCGTAGGAGTTGAAGTCGCGGCGGTTGACGCCGTGCTCCGTGAGGTACTTGCCGGCCGGGGTGTCGGCCTTGATCGCACCGGCCGGGGAGATGTGGTCGGTGGTGACCGAGTCGCCCAGCTTGGCCAGCACGCGGGCGCCGGAGATGTCGGTGACCGGGGTCGTCTCCATCTGCATGCCCTCGAAGTAAGGGGGCTTGCGGACGTAGGTGGACTGCGGGTCCCACTCGAAGGTGTTGCCCGTCGGGATCGGCAGCGCCTGCCACTGCGCGTCACCCGCGAAGACGTCCTGGTAGGACTTGTTGAACATGTCCTCGCCGATGGCGTTGGCCACGACGTCGTTGACCTCGGCCTCGGTCGGCCAGATGTCCTTGAGGAAGACCGGGTTGCCGTCGGTGTCGGTGCCGATGGCCTCGGTGGTGATGTCGACCTTCATCGAGCCCGCGATGGCGTACGCGACGACCAGCGGCGGGGACGCCAGGTAGTTCATCTTGACGTCGGGGTTGATCCGGCCCTCGAAGTTGCGGTTGCCGGAGAGCACCGAGGTGACCGCGAGGTCGTGCTCGTTGACCGCCTTCGAGATCTCCTCGTCCAGCGGACCGGAGTTGCCGATGCAGGTGGTGCAGCCGTACCCGACGAGGTTGAAGCCCATCTTGTCCAGGTACGGGGTCAGACCGGCCTTGTCGAAGTAGTCCGTGACGACCTTCGAGCCCGGGGCGAGCGTGGTCTTGACCCACGGCTTGCGGGACAGGCCCTTCTCGACCGCCTTCTTCGCGACGAGGGCCGCGGCCACCATCACGTACGGGTTCGAGGTGTTGGTGCAGGAGGTGATCGCGGCGACGGTGACGGCGCCGTGGTCGATCTCGTACGTCGAGCCGTCGGCGGCGGTGACCAGCGTCGGGCGGGTCGGCACGCCGTTGGCCGAGGCCGGGGCGTCGGAGGCCGGGAAGGACTCCTTGCCCGCCTCGTCGTCGTCCTCGACGTAGTTGCGCACGTCCAGGGCGAACTGCTGGGAGGCGTTGGCGAGGACGATGCGGTCCTGCGGGCGCTTCGGGCCGGCGATGGAGGGGACGACCGTGGAGAGGTCGAGCTCCAGCTTCTCGGAGAAGTCGGGCTCGGCGGCCGGGTCGAGCCAGAGGCCCTGCTCCTTGGCGTACGCCTCGACGAGCGCGACCTGCTGGGCGTCGCGGCCGGTCAGGCGCAGGTACTTCAGGGTCTCGTCGTCGATCGGGAAGATCGCGGCGGTGGAGCCGAACTCCGGCGACATGTTGCCGATGGTGGCGCGGTTGGCCAGCGAGGTGGCGGCGACGCCCTCGCCGTAGAACTCGACGAACTTGCCGACGACGCCGTGCTTGCGCAGCATCTCGGTGATCGTGAGGACCAGGTCGGTGGCGGTGGTGCCCGGGTTCAGCTCACCGGTCAGCTTGAAGCCGACGACGCGCGGGATGAGCATCGAGACCGGCTGGCCGAGCATCGCGGCCTCGGCCTCGATGCCGCCGACGCCCCAGCCCAGCACACCGAGGCCGTTGACCATGGTGGTGTGCGAGTCGGTGCCGACCAGGGTGTCGGGGTACGCCTGACCGCCACGGACCATGACCGTGCGGGCCAGGTGCTCGATGTTGACCTGGTGGACGATGCCGGTGCCCGGCGGGACGACCTTGAACTCGTCGAACGCGGTCTGGCCCCAGCGCAGGAACTGGTAGCGCTCCTTGTTGCGGCCGTACTCCAGCTCGACGTTCTGCGCGAAGGAGTCCTTCGTGCCGAACTTGTCCGCGATCACGGAGTGGTCGATGACCAGCTCGGCCGGGGCCAGCGGGTTGATCTTCGCCGGGTCGCCGCCGAGCTCCTTGACGGCCTCACGCATGGTGGCGAGGTCGACGACACAGGGCACGCCGGTGAAGTCCTGCATGATCACGCGGGCCGGCGTGAACTGGATCTCCTGGCTGGGCTGCGCCTGGGAGTCCCAGCCGCCGAGCGCCCGGATGTGGTCGGCGGTGATGTTCGCGCCGTCCTCGGTACGGAGCAGGTTCTCCAGCAGCACCTTCAGGCTGTAAGGGAGGCGCGCGGAGCCCTCGACCTTGTCCAGCTTGAAGATCTCGTACGACTCGTCGCCCACCTGCAGCGTGCTGCGGGCGTCGAAGCTGTTCGCCGACACGACAGTCTCCTTCATATATGTGCGCGTTCCACCGCATCCTGCCGCCACGCTGGATAGCCAATCCGTTAAGGTAAGGCTAAGTTAGGTCACCCTTACCGCCGCAGTGGCGGTGACGTGCGGCCGCGGTGCGCCTCGGCAGATATCTCGATGTCGAGATAACTCTAGTACATGGGCGGCCGCTGGTCATGTGCGGGCACGCCCCGCACACGCGCGGGGGTCGCCCCGGAGGGTCCCGGACGGATGCACTCCGGTTGCCCCGGCGCCCCCACCGCCCGACCATCAGAACTGACGTTGCTTCACACGGCCCTCACCCTGACGGCGCATCCCAACAGGAATCTCATCTCATATGTGAGATAACCTGCCGCCATGTCAGACGACTACCTCGTACGCATCGGCAAGCTCATCCGTGACGCCCGGCAGCACCGGGGCTGGACACAGACGCAGTTGGCCGAGGCTCTGGGCACGAGCCAGAGCGCCGTGAACCGTATCGAGCGCGGGAACCAGAACATCAGCCTTGAGATGATCGCCCGCATCGGTGAAGCCCTCGACAGCGAGATCGTCTCGCTCGGCTATGCCGGGCCCATGCATCTGCGGGTGGTCGGCCGGCGCCGGCTCTCCGGCTCCATCGACGTCAAGACGAGCAAGAACGCCTGCGTGGCGCTGCTCTGCGGCTCGCTCCTCAACAAGGGCCGTACGGTGCTGCGCCGGGTGGCCCGTATCGAAGAGGTCTTCCGGCTCCTGGAGGTCCTCAACTCCATCGGGGTGCGCACCCGCTGGATCAACGACGGCGTCGACCTGGAGATCGTGCCCCCGGCCGAGCTCGACCTGGACGGCATGGACGCGGAGGCCGCCCGCCGGACCCGGTCCATCATCATGTTCCTCGGCCCGCTGCTGCACCGCATGGACCGCTTCCGGCTGCCTTACGCGGGCGGCTGCGACCTCGGTACGCGCACCATCGAGCCGCACATGATCGCCCTGCGCCGCTTCGGCCTGGAGATCACGGCCACCGAGGGCATCTACCACGCCGAGGTGACGCGGACCGCCCCGGACCGCCCGATCGTCCTGACCGAGCGCGGCGACACGGTGACCGAGAACGCGCTGCTGGCCGCGGCCCGCCACGACGGCGTCACGGTCATCCGCAACGCCTCCTCCAACTACATGGTCCAGGACCTCTGCTTCTTCCTGGAGGCGCTGGGCGTACGGGTCGACGGCGTCGGCACCACCACCCTGACCGTGCACGGCGTGCCGAACATCGACGTCGACGTCGACTACTCGCCGTCCGAGGACCCGGTCGAGGCGATGAGCCTGCTCGCCGCCGCCGTGGTCACCGAGTCGGAGCTGACGATCCGCCGGGTGCCGATCGAGTTCCTTGAGATCGAGCTCGCGGTCCTGGAGGAGATGGGCCTGGACCACGACCGCTCGGCGGAGTACGCCGCCGACAACGGCCACACCCGGCTGATCGACCTCACGGTCCGCCCCTCCAAGCTGGAGGCGCCGATCGACAAGATCCACCCGATGCCGTTCCCCGGCCTCAACATCGACAACGTGCCGTTCTTCGCGGCGATCGCGGCAGTCGCCCAGGGCAAGACCCTCATCCACGACTGGGTCTACGACAACCGTGCGATCTACCTCACGGACCTCAACCGCCTCGGCGGCCGCCTCCAGCTCCTCGACCCGCACCGGGTGCTCGTCGAGGGCCCGACCCGCTGGCGCGCGGCGGAGATGATGTGCCCGCCCGCGCTGCGCCCGGCGGTGGTGGTCCTGCTCGCGATGATGGCGGCCGAGGGCACGTCCGTACTGCGCAATGTGTACGTGATCAACCGCGGCTACGAGGAGCTGGCGGAGCGGCTCAACTCGGTGGGCGCGCAGATCGAGATCTTCCGGGACATCTAGCGACAACTCACTCGCCGGTCCCCGGTCCCTGAGATCGTCCCCGCCGGGCGGCCTCAGGGACCGGGGGTCTTTCCGCCCTGGAGGCGTTCCAGGTCCTCGGGGCGGACCTGGATGGCCAGCAGGGCGATCACCGCCGCCACGATCGCGAAGATCGCGGCCACGATGAAGGCCGTGGAGACCCCGGAGGCGAGCACCTGGTCGCTCCAGGGGCGCGGGAGCTTGCCGGTGCGCTGGAACATCAGGCGCTCGGCGGGGCTCGCCTGTTGCAGGAACTTCGGCACCTGGTCGGTCGCCTCGTTGCGGCTGGCCGTACCGAAGACCGTGACCAGGATGGACAGACCCAGCGAGCCGCCCACCTGCTGGGTGGCGTTGAGCATGCCCGAGGCGGCGCCCGTCTCGTGTACGGGCACACCGGAGACGGCCATCAGCGTCAGCGAGACGAAGTTCAGTCCCATGCCGAGGCTGAAGACGAGCATCGGGCCCAGGATGCTGCCCGCGTACGTGGAGTGGATGTCGGTGAGCGTCAGCCAGGACAGTCCCCCGGCGGCCAGGATCGAGCCCGTCACCATGAAGGGCTTGGGGCCGTACTTCGGCAGCAGTTGTGAGGCGATCCCCGCGCCCACCGCGATGACGGCGCTGACCGGCAGGAAGGCGAGCCCGGCCTTCAGCGGGCTGAAACCCAGCACGTTCTGCACGAACAGCGTGAGGAAGAAGAACATGCCGAAGATCGCGGCGGCGAGGCTCAGCATTATGCCGTAGGTGCCCGCGCGGTTGCGGTCTGCGAACATGTGCAGCGGGGTGATGGGCCGCTCCGAACGCCGCTCCACCAGGAAGAACGCGACGAGCAGCAGGACGGCGGCGGCGAAGGACCCCAGTGTGTACGGGTCGCGCCAGCCCTCCTGGGCAGCCCGGATGAAGCCGTAGACCAGCGCGGTCATACCGAGGGTCGACGTGAGCGCGCCGGCGAAGTCGAAGTGGCCCGGATGGCGCTCGGACTCCTGGATGTGCCGGGGCGTCGCCAGCGCGATCAGCACCGCGATCGGCACGTTGACGAAGAACACCCAGCGCCAGTCGAGCCATTCGACGAGGATGCCGCCCGCGAGCAGCCCGATCGCGCCGCCGCCCGCGGAGACCGCCGCGAAGACGCCGAACGCCCGGTTGCGCTCGGGGCCTTCGGTGAACGTGGTGGTGATCAGGGCCAGCGCGGTCGGCGAGGCGATGGCGCCGCCGACGCCCTGGAAGGCGCGGGCGGCCAGCAACTGGCCGGAGCTCTGGGACAGTCCGCCGAGGAGGGAGGCGACCGCGAAGAGCAGGACGCCGAAGACGAAGACCCGGCGCCGGCCGAGGATGTCGCCGGCCCGGCCGCCGAGCAGCAGCAGCCCGCCGAAGGTGAGCGTATAGGCGCTGACCACCCAGGCCAGGCTGGTCGTGGAGAAGTCCAGGGCGCTCTGGATGTGCGGAAGGGCGATGTTCACGATGGTGATGTCGAGCACCACCATCAACTGGCACGAGGCGATGACCAGGAGCGCGATCCCCTTGCCACCGCCCCTGCTGTCGGGGGCGGCGGCGGCGGTCGTGGGTGTCGGCTGCGAACTCGTCATGACGGACCTTGCCCTCGCACGAGGGGCGGTGGACGGCTCGTCCACCTCTCGACACTAAGCCCGGCCCCTGGGCCTCACCAGTCGATCAAGTCCCGGCCGCCCCAACGGCCCGCCGCCGCCCCGCAGTCGTCACCGTACGCAGGTCAGCGGTTGCCCAGCGTGCGCTTGGGGCGCGGCTCCACCGGCTCGTCGCGGGCCTGCGCCCAGAGCGAGCGGACGTGGCCGAGGTGGCGGGCCATGCACTCCTGGGCGGCGAGTTCGTCGCCCGCCACCATCAGGTCGAGGAGTTCGATGTGCTCCTCGGCCGAGGAGATGAGCTGGCCGCGCTCATCCAGCCTCGTCAGTCCGTAGAGACGGGAGCGCTTGCGCAGGTCGCCGACGGTCTCGACGAGCCGCTCGTTCCCGGCGAGGCCGAGGAGCTGGAGGTGGAAGCGGCGGTCGGCGTCGAGATAGCCGATGAGGTTGTGCTCGCGCGCGTGGGCGACGATCTCCTCGGCGACCGGCCGGAGTGCCTCCAGCTGCTCCACGGTGGCCAGCTGCGTCACCTTGCCGACGGTGGGCACCTCGATCATCGCGCGCAGTTCGGTGTACTGGTCGAGGTCGCGCTCGCTCACCTCGGTGATGCGAAAGCCCTTGTTCCGTACGGGTTCGACGAGCCCTTCGCGGGCCAGGTCCAGCATCGCCTCGCGGACCGGGGTGGCCGAGATGCCGAAGTCCGCGGCCAGCCCCGGGGCGGAGTAGATGTTGCCCGGGCGGAGTTCACCGGCGACCAGGGCGGCGCGCAGGGCGTGGGCGACCTGGTCGCGCAGGCGTTCCTGAGCGGTGATGAGATTGCGCTGTTTCAGGTCGCCCATGGCACTTCCTCCGTGAATCCGCGGAGGCTCAGCGTACAATGTCACGTTGCCCTCTCGGGCTGCACCGTGCACGGTGCCATGCCGCCGCCACGGCCAGATCCTCCCAGGCCATGCCCACACTTTTGAAGAGGCGGGGGCGGCCGGGTGCGACGGTGACCCGCCCGTTGACGAGCTCGGCGAGGGTGCCCGCCACCTGACCGGGCCCGATGGCGCCCTCGTTCAGCGGGATCAGCAGATCGCCCGCCTCGCGCAGGGCCGCCGCCCGCGACTCCACGTACACCGCCGAGCGCCGCACAAGCGCCGAGTCGGTTTCGCGGGCGCCCGGTTCGTGCGAGCCGACCGCGACCACGGTGGCCCCGTCCGCGACCAGCCGGCCGTCGAACAGCGGCTCGCGCGCGGTGGTGCAGCAGATGACGAGGTCGGCGTCGCGGACATCGTCCGGGGTGCCTCCGCGCGCCTCCACGCCGAGCGTTCGGGCGTACGCCACCAGCGCCTCGACGGCCTCGGGGCTGCGGGCGACCACGGTGACGGCCTTCAACTCCCGTACGGCCAGAGCCGCTCGCAGATGGCCGTACGCCTGCGGGCCCGCGCCGAACAGGACGAGGCGGGCCGCGTCCGGGGCCGCCAGGTGCGCGAGCGCGACGGCGGAGACGGCCGGGGTGCGCAGGGTCGTCAGGGCCGCGCCGTCGAGGAGGGCGAGCGGCAGCAGGGTCGCGCCGTCCAGGAGCAGATAGCTGCCGGTGATCCGGGGCAGACCGCGCGCGGGGTTGGCCGGGGCGACGCCCGCGATCTTCACCCCCGCGTACGCCCCGGAGGCGGCGGGCATCAGCAGCAACTCCCCCGCCGCGACCGGCAGGTTGACGCGCGGCGGGTCCGACTCGGGCTCGAACCCGCCGCGCAGCATGTCCGCCACGGCCTCCGCGGCCGCGGCGGGCGTGAGCAGGCGCGCGATCTCCTCCGCGCCGACCGGGGCGAGGTCCTGGCCGGGCACGTCCACGGGGGCGCTCACAGCAGGAAGCCGGCCGGGAAGGGGTCGGACGGGTCCAGGAAGTACTGGGCCGTCCCGGTGATCCAGGCGCGTCCGGTCACCGTCGGCACCACCGCCACGAGGCCTCCGACGGTGGTCTCCTCGACCAGCCTGCCGGTGAACTCCGTACCGATGAAGGACTCGTTGACGAAGTCGCGGTGGAGCGGGAGTTCACCCCGGGCGTGCAACTGCGCCATACGGGCGGAGGTGCCGGTGCCGCACGGCGAGCGGTCGAACCAGCCCGGGTGGATCGCCATGGCGTGCCGGGAGCGGACCGCGTCCGAGCCGGGCGCGGTGAGGTAGACGTGCTTGACGCCGCCGATCCCGGGGTTCTCCGGGTGCACCGGCCGGTCGGTCGCGTTGATGGCGTCCATGATCGCGAGCCCGGCGGCGAGCAGGTCGTCCTTGCGCGCCCGGTCGAAGGGCAGCCCGAGGTCGTCGAGGTGGACGAACGCGTAGAAGTTCCCGCCGTACGCGATGTCGTAGGTGACCGTGCCGTGGCCGGGCACCTCCACCTTGCGGTCGAGACCGAGGCAGAAGGAGGGCACGTTGGTGAGCGTGACGGACTTCGCCTCGCCGTCCTCCACCCGGACGTCGACGCTCACCAGACCGGCGGGGGTGTCGAGGCGGACCGTGGTGACCGGCTCGGTCACCGTCACCATGCCGGTCTCGACCAGCACGGTGGCCACGCCGATCGTTCCGTGGCCGCACATCGGCAGCAGCCCGGAGACCTCGATGTACAGGACGCCGTAGTCGGCGTCAGGGCGGGTGGGCGGCTGCAGGATCGCGCCGCTCATGGAGGCGTGGCCGCGCGGCTCGTACATGAGCAGCGTGCGGAGGTGGTCGAGGTGGTCGAGGAAGTGGAGCCGCTTCTCGGCCATGGTCGCGCCGGGGACGACACCGACTCCGCCGGTGATCACCCGGGTCGGCATGCCCTCGGTGTGCGAGTCGACCGCGTGGTAGACGTGACGTGTGCGCATGGTCAGCGGAGTCCTTCCGCGAGTGCCTTCTCGGTGGCCGCGCGGACCGCGGACTCCTGGTCCCCGGCGAGCGCGGCGCGCGGCGGGCGGACCGGGCCGCCGGGGCGTCCGGCGATGTCCATCGACAACTTGATGGCCTGCACGAACTCGGTCTTCGAGTCCCAGCGCAGCAGCGGGTGCAGCGACTTGTAGAGCGGCAGCGCGCTCTCCAGGTCCCCGGCGACGGCGGCGCGGTAGAGGCTGACCGAGGCGGCGGGCAGCGCGTTGGGATATCCGGCGACCCAGCCGACCGCGCCCGCGAGGGCGAGTTCGAGGAGCACGTCGTCGGCTCCGATCAACAGGTCGAGATCCGGGGCGAGTTCGGCGATCTCGTACGCCCGGCGCACATCCCCGCTGAACTCCTTGACCGCGACGACGCTGCCGTCCCGGTGCAGCTGGGCGAGGAGCGGGGGCGTCAGGTCGACCTTGGTGTCGATGGGGTTGTTGTACGCGACGACCGGCACTCCCGACCGGGCCACCTCGGCGTAGTGGGCGCGCACCGCGGCCTCGTCGGCGCGGTAGGCGTTCGGCGGGAGCAGCAGGACCGAGCCCGCGCCCGCCTCAGCGGCCTGCTCGGCCCAGCGGCGGCTCTCGGCGCTGCCGTACGCGGCGACGCCCGGCATCACCCGGGCGCCGTCGCCCGCCGCCTCCACAGCGGTGCGGACCACCCGGGCGCGCTCCTCGTCGGTGAGGGTCTGGTACTCGCCGAGGGAGCCGTTCGGCACGACGCCGTCGCAGCCGTTGTCGATCAGCCAGCGCACATGGGCGCCGTAGGCGTCGTAGTCGACGGACAGGTCGTCGCGCAGGGGCAGGGCGGTGGCGACCATGATGCCGCGCCAGGGCTGCCGGGCGGCGGAAGGGCGGGCGGACACGGCGGTCTGGGCAGACGTCATCGGTGACTCCCTAGTGTGGTGTGTGACATTTTACTGAATGCTGTACGTCGGCCACAAGAGCCCGCACCGGGTGATGACGGATGCCGTCAGCCTGCGGAGGGTGGCCCGGTGGGTCGTGGTCAGCTTGCGGAAGGCGGCAGTTGGGCGAGCCGGCCGAGCTCCACCGGGCAGGACAGCGGCCGCCGGTCCTCGGCCGGTCCGCCGCCCGCGAGGCAGGCCACGGCCTGGCCGCACATCCTGCCCTGGCACCAGCCCATCCCGGCCCTGGTCAGCAGTTTCACGCTCCGGGCGTCCTGCGCGCCGAGATCCGCCACGGCCTCTCTGATCCGCCCCGCCGGGACCTCCTCGCAGCGGCACACCAAGGTCGCGTCGTCGAGCCACCCGGTCCAGCCGTCCCCGGGCCGGTGCGCGGCCGCCATCGCGTCGGCGAACCGGCGCAGCCGCGCACGCCGCCGCACCAGGGCGGCGGCCCCACGCGGACGCGGGGCCCCCCGCAGCTCGTACGCGATCGCCGCAGCCGCCAATTCACCCTCCGCCAGGGCCAGTTGCGCACCCCCGATACCGCCGGTCTCCCCCGCCGCCCAGATCCCGGGCACGGAGGTGCGCTGCGCGGGGTCGAGGTCCAGGGCGAGAGTGCCGTCGGGCGTACGGCGGGTGGCGCAGCCCAGGCCGGTCGCCAGCTCCAGCTGGGGGACGAGCCCGTGGCCGACCGCGAGCGCGTCGCACACCACCCGGCGCTCGCTGCCCGGCACGGGCCGCCAGTCGCGGTCGAGCCGGGACACCGTCACGGCCTCGACGCGGTCGGTGCCGTGCGCGGCCGTCACCGCGTGCCGGGTCAGCAGCCGCACCCGGTGCCGCAGCAGCCCGCCGCCGTACTGCGCCCCCTCGCCCAGTTTGCCGGGGTTGCGGACGAGCGCGGGCAGTTCGCGTGCGTACGAGGTGTACGCGGACGCCTCGACCACGGCCGGGACGGCAGCGCCGGCCGCCGCGAGCGATGCGGCGACGGCGAGCAGCAGCGGACCGCTGCCCGCCACCACGACCCGCCTGCCGGGCAGCACCAGGCCGGACTTCAGCATGGCCTGTGCCCCGCCCGCGCCCACGACACCCGGCAGGGTCCAGCCGGGGAAGGGGAGTTGGCGCTCGTACGCGCCGGTCGCGAGCAGCACCGCCCGCGCCCGGACCACGGCCGGCGTCTCCTCGCCGCCGGGGCCGCTCGCGACCGCGTGCAGCAGCCACTCCCCCGTGGCCGCGTCCCGTACCACCGTCCAGACGTGGTGGGCGGCGAGGTGGGTGACGCGGCCGGCCCCGCGGTGGGCTTCGAGCCGGGACGCGCGCGTGGCGAACGCCTCCCAGTCGTGGTGCAGCGCCTCCGGGCGGGCGGCGCGCAGGCCCGGCGCGGGATGCCGGTAGAACTGCCCGCCGGGCCGCTCCCCCGCGTCCAGGACCGTGACGCCCAGGCCGAGATCGGCCGCCGCCACGGCGCCCGCGAGCCCGGCGGGCCCGGCGCCGACGACGGCCACGTCGATGACGGCGAGATCAGACGGCGAGGTCGGCATGGCCCGTGCCCTCCTGGGTGGTGATCACGTCGCCGGGGCGGGCCGCGACGAGGCAGGCGCGCTGGTTGGGGCGGCCGTTGACGGTGGCAAGGCAGTCGTAGCAGGAGCCGATCCCGCAGAACGCGCCGCGCGGCTCGCCCCCCGCGCGCGTGGTGCGCCAGGAGAGGATCCCGGCGGCCCACAGCGCGGCGGCGATGCTCTGTCCGGGCAGGGCGGTGAGCGTCCGGCCGTCGAAGGTGACGGTGAAGGCGGGGTCGGGCGTCGCCCGGACGAGGGCGGCGGGCGAGGGGGCGGCGCCTGTCGGGGCGGGGTGGTTCGGGGCGGCGCCGCGAGAGGTGGCGCCGTTGGAGGTGGCGCCGTTGGAGGTGGCGCGTCTGCCTGCCCCTCGCTGTGCAATGTCACCGGTGAACTTGTTCCACCACCGCGCACGCGGCGCGCCGGAGCCGCCTCCCTCCGTCCCGTACACCTTCGCCATCAGCCGACTCCCCGCTCGCACTCGCCCGCGTACTCCCCCGTCGCGAAACGGTCGGGCCTGAAGGGCCGGAGGTCAAGGGCGGTTCGCTCGCCCCTCAGCGCCGAGGCGATCAGCAGACCGGTGGCCGGTGCGAGGCCGATGCCCGCACCCTCGTGACCGCACGCGTGCAGCAGGCCCGGGACCCGGGGGTCGGGGCCGATCGCGGGCAGGTGGTCGGGGAGGTAGGGGCGGAAGCCGTGGTACGTACGGATCGCGCGGACGCCCGCGAGGACCGGGAACAGGGCTGCGGCCTGGGCGGCGAGGCGGCGCAGCGCCTCGGTGGACAGGGCGCGGTCGAAGCCCACCCGCTCGCGTGTCGCGCCGATCAGGACCGGGCCCGCGGCGGTGCCCTCGACCACCGCGGAGGACTGCAGCGCGGCCGAGCCGCTGGCGACGTCCGCGATGTAGTCGGCGGCGTACACCTTGTGCCGCACGAGGCGCGGCAGCGGCTCGGTGACCAGGACGAAGCCGCGGCGCGGCAGCACCGGCAGCGTGGTGCCCGCGAGGGCCGCGAGCTCGCCGCCCCAGGTCCCGGCGGCGTTGACGACGGCCGGGGCGAGCAGGTCGCCCTGCGGGGTGCGCACGCCCCGGATGCGGCCGGCCGGCCCGGTGAGGACCTCCTCGACCTCCTGCCCGAGGTGGGTCTCGGCGCCGAACTGGCGTGCCGCGCGCAGGAGTTGCGCCGCCGCCTGGGCGGGCTGGACCTGGGCGTCCTGCGGGTAGAGGAAGCCACCGGCGAGGCCGGGGGCGAGATGGGGCTCCAGGTCGTACAGCCGGTCGGGGGTGATCTCCCGTGCCTGCACCCCGGCCTTGCGCTGCTCCTCGGCGAACGCGCGCAGCGCCGTGAGGGCGGCCTCGTCGGGCGCCACGACGAGACCGCCCTTTGGCTCGTACTCGATCTCCGGTGGGAGGACGTGAGCGAGGTCGCGCCAGAGTCGGGTGGACAGCAGCGCGAGGTCGAGCTCGGGGCCCGCCTCCTTGTCGGAGACGAGCAGATTGCCTTCCCCCGCACCCGTGGTGCCGCCCGCGACGGGACCGCGGTCGACCACCGCGACGCGGAGTCCGGAGCGCCCCGCGTAGTACGCGCAGGCCGCACCGACGACTCCGGCGCCGACGATCACGGCGTCCAGGGGGTGTCTCTTGGGCACCACAGTAATATGTCACATTCTTCTAGAGGGACCAAGGGGCCGGAGCGGTCGGAGTCGCCCCGGCCCCAGGGGGGACGTCAGCTGCGCAGCGGGCCCTCACAGCTGTAACTGGAGGTGCCGCCCTTCTTGTTCGACCAGATGTCGACTGTCCCGAAGGAACAGTTCATGTCGGCGAGGTTGTTGCCCCCCTCTTCCGCCCGGTCGAGGAGGAAGTAGTCGACGGTCTCGGACATGTCCTCGAAGACCTGGTCCGGGTCGTTCGCGTCGGCCAGCCTCGCGGTGATCTTGCCCGTGCAGATGAAGCGGCGCTTGCCCGGGTCGCCGTTCTGGACGCAGTCCGGCTTGCTGTAGGTGGACTTGGCGAACGCGGTACGCACGCCCGACACGGCGGAGTACTTCAGCTTGGCGTTCGGGGTGTACTTGGTGTTGGGCACGTACAGCGTGTCCACCTTGGCTATCTGCGCGTCCAGGAACGCGTTGTACGAGGCCTGCAGGCCCGCGTCCCGGCCCATCCGGTTGCGCCAGGCGTCGAAGCCCGCCGGGTCGTCCGCGCGCAGGTACCCGTACATCTCCCGCAGCAGCGAGGGCCGCTGGTCCCACAGGTACTCGAAGAACGTGCCGGCGTAGTTGTAGAACCGGAAGCCGTCGCCGTCGTACGTGGCGTGCAGCAGCTGGTCGACGGTCATACGCGGGCCGCCGCCCGCCGTGTCGTTGATGATGCCCTTGACCAGCGACTTGCGCACGGCGATGCCGTCGTCGCGGGTGCCGCCGTCGAAGAACTCGGCGGTCCCCTCGTCCATGGCGGTGGTGCGGTCGCCGGTGTACCAGGCGCCCTCCCCGAACATCCCGGGCACCGCCCAGCGGCCGTTGAGGTAGTGCGTGTACTCGTGCCGGAAGAGCTCTTCGAGGGTGAGCGAGGAGTCCTGCGGCACCCGGCGCTGGTAGGTGTAGAAGGTCGCGCCGTCCTCGATGTACATCCCTCCGTTGCTGGTGGAGAGGCCGGTGAGGAACGGCTGGTAGACCTCGTAGTCGGCGCGCGAGGCGTACAGGTGGATGTGCAGGGTGGTGTTGGTGTCGCCCGCGAGCGGCTTGTCGGTGCCGAGCACCCGGAAGAACTGCGACTTCACCTGCTTGCTCGCGTAGTACAGCTGGTCCACGGTGGCCTGGTCGAGGGCGGTGCGGACCTGGATGGCGCCGTTGTCGTACGAGTACGTGTGGGTGAAGAGCTGGTTCTCGATCTGGTCCTTGCACACGTTGTACGGAGTGCACTGGCCATAGACGTTGAGCCAGCTCGCGAGCGAGAACCAGGGTGCGCTCATCTTGCCGAAGTTCGTCTGCGTGGTCGGCAGCAGGGCGCCGAGGTCGGGAACGATCTGGCTCTTGACGGCGTCGATCTGGCCGAAGCGGCCGTACTCCGACAGCGCGTCGCGGACCACCCAGGCGTTGGCCGTGCCCTTGAGGTGGGTGTAGCCGGAGAAGGCGCGGAAGGCGGCGCGGTAGGCGGGGTCGGCGGCCGCGGCGGCCTGGAACGCGGTGTCCTTGTTGCCCGGGTAGACGCCGAGGTAGTTGACGGAGAGCGCGGAGAGCGCGGCGCCGGCCCAGTCCGTGCTGGTGGCGGTCGGGGCGCCCGGGGCCATGGTCGCCAGGACCCGCTTGATCAGGGGGAGTTGGTACTGGCGCATGCCCGGCGCGCTCGCCGCGTACAGCGCCTCGCGCAGGGTCTGGGCGTTCTGCGGGGTGACGTCGAAGGTGTGCGCGGCGGAGCCGAGGGCGGCGACGGCCTCGCGCATCGCGTCGACCGTGGGCTGGTCGGTGACGTCTATCTCGTCGCGCCCGTAGTCCTGGTACGCGACCGCGTGGAGGTAGGTGAACAGTTCCAGCAGATGGCTGCTGTTCTTCCCGTCGTGGGACGCGGCGAGGCTGGTGGCGCGGCGGGCGACGGCCTGCACATGGGCGTCGGACATGACCGGCGCGAGGCGCGCGTCCCAGGTCCAGACGAGCCCGCGCAGACAGCCGTCGGCGGTGACGGCCGGGTCCGTGAGGAAGTCGGCGAGCCCCTGCGGGCTCAGACCCGTGATGCCGTCGAGGGTGCACGGGACGCCGGCGGCGCGCAGCGCGGAGTGGGCGGCCGGGACGACCGCGCGGGTCTGCGGCCCGGCTATGCGTCCGTCCTGATGGCCGCCGGGGGCGGGCAGCTGACGGGCCGTCTGCTTGGGCGCCTTGGCGAGGTGGTCGACCTCGTCGAAGGGGTTCGCCCCCTTGGCGGCGGCCGGGGCGGGCCGCGCACCGAAGGTGGCGGGGAGCGCGCGCGAGGCGTCGGCCTTGGCGGAGCGCGGGGCCTGCGCGGCCTGCGCCGCCTGCCCGGCGGTGACGAGCAGGGTCGCCGCGACAGCGGCGGCGAGCAGCGGCTTGCGCGCGGATCTGAGCTGGGACACCGAAGGCTCCTGTGTGGGAGGTGAGTTGGGGGGTGGCGCGGCGGTGCGGGGATGCGTGTACTGCGGCTGCGGCTCTGTCAGGTGGTGCGGTGTGCCGTGGTGCGGCAAGAGCGTCCCCGGACAGGACGAATTGCCCGACTGCGTACGGCACTTGGGGACCTGACGAGCCGTTCGCGTGACCTGTAACATAGTAATGTGAAATTGCACTGACAAGGCTTGTGCAGCCCCTATTTCCCCTCCCGTCACCTCGGGGTGACGCCGACGGGGTCAGCCAATGACCGTCAGTCCAGCACCGCGAACCCGTCCAGCTCCACCCGCGCCTGCTCGTCCCACAGCCGCACGACGCCGATCACCGCCATCGCCGGGTAGTCGCGCCCGGCCAGCCGGCGCCAGATGAGGCCGAGTTCATGGGCCCGGGCACGGTAGTCCGCGACGTCCGTGGTGTACACGGTGACCCGGGCCAGGTCGGCCGGGGTGCCCCCGGCGGCGGCGAGCGCGGCGAGGAGGTTGGTGAGCGCGGTCCGGAACTGTTGGGGCAGCGTCTCGCCCACCACCTTGCCGTCCGCGTCGAGCGCGGTCTGGCCCGCGAGGAAGACCAGCCGCCCGCCGGTGGCGACGACGGCATGGCTGAAGCCGGTGGCCGGGGAGAGTTCGGCGGGGTTCACCCGGTGGAGGCTCATCGGTACAGCTCCTTCGCGATGATCGTGCGCTGCACCTCGGTCGCGCCCTCGTAGATCCGGGGCGCGCGCACCTCGCGGTAGAGGTGTTCGAGCAGATGGCCCCGCCGCAGCGCCCGCGCGCCGTGCAGTTGGACGGCCGCGTCGACCACGTACTGAGCGGTCTCCGTGGCGAGCAGTTTCGCCATCGCCGCGTACTTGGGGACCTCCGGCGCTCCCCTGTCGTACGCGGCGGCCGCCCCGTACACCAGCAGACGCGCCGCCTCCGTGCGGGTCGCCATCTCCGCGACCTGGTGGGCGACCGTCTGGAGGTCCTTGAGCGGGCCGCCGAACGCGGTGCGGCGCGCGGTGTGCGCGACGGTCGCGTCCAGCGCCGCCTGCGCCATGCCGACCGCGAACGCGCCGACGCTCGGCCGGAACAGGTTCAGCGTGCCCATGGCGACGCGAAAGCCCCGGTCGGGCTCCCCCACGACGTCGTCCGCACCGACGCGCAGCCCGTCGAAGACGAGCGTGCCGACCGGGTGCGGGGAGAGCATGTCGAGGGGGGCGCCGCTCAGCCCGGGCCGGTCGGCGGGGACCAGGAAGGCGGTCACACCCCGCGCCCCGGCGCCCTCGGTGGTCCGGGCGAACACCGTGCAGAAGTCGGCCTCGGGGGCGTTGGAGATCCAGCACTTCTCGCCGCTGAGGCGCCAACCGCCGCCGTCCGGCTCGGCCTTGAGGGCGAGGGCGGCCGCGTCGGAGCCCGCGTCGGGCTCGCTCAGCGCGAAGGCGGCGACGGCCCGCCCCGAGGTGACCTCGGGCAGCCAGCGGGCCCGCTGCGCCTCGGTGCCGTGTGCGGCGACGGGGTGGGCGCCGAGCCCCTGGAGGGCGAGCGCGGTCTCCGCCTCGGTGCACGCGTACGCCAGCGACTCGCGCATCAGACAGAGGTCGAGCGCGCCCGAGGCGAACAGCCGCTCCAGGAGCCCGAGCTCACCGAGGGCGGCGACGAGTGGCCGGTTCACGCGCCCCGGGTCACCCTTGTCCGCAAGGGGCCGCAGCCGCTCCCCGGCGGTGGTGCGCAGCCATGCGCACCACTCCTGCTGCTCCGGCTCCAGCGCGAATGCGGGCATGGCGGTCCCTCTCGTCTCGCGTCCAGTCTCGCTGTGTCCCCGCCGCGTTCCGGTCAATCGACTCTTGTTTCACGCCTCGTGTTCACGCCGGACAACTCTTATCGCGAACCGTTGACTGTCGTCATCCAAACGATACGCTCCAGATGCGACAAGGGGGCGATCCCGTATGGAGCTGAAGACCTCAGCGCATGCCGACACGTTTTCCCGCGACCATCTGCCGCCCGCCGACCAGTGGCCGGAACTGGTCTTCGACCTCCCTGAGCTGCACTATCCCGAGCGGCTCAACTGCGGCGCCGAGCTCCTGGACCGCACGATCGAGCGGTTCGGCGCGGACCGGCCGGTCTTCCACACGCCGGAGGGCGCCCCGTGGACGTACGGCGAGCTGCGCACCCGGGTCGACCGGATCGCCCACGCCCTCACCACCGAGCTCGGTGTGGTTCCCGGCAACCGGGTGCTGCTGCGCGGGCCCACCACGCCGTGGCTGGCCGCGTGCTGGCTGGCGGTCATGAAGGCGGGCGCGGTGGCCGTCACCGTCCTCGCCCAGCAGCGGGCGCACGAGCTGGCCACCATCTGCGAGCTCGGCCGGATCGGGCACGCCCTGTGCGACGCGCGGTCGCTGGAGGACCTGGAAAAGGCCGCCGTGCCTGGCCTTCGTATCACCCCCTACGGGGGTAGTACGGCCGACGACCTGCTGCGCCTCGCCGACGCTCCCACGGCCCTGGGGCCGTTCACCGCAGTGGCGACGGCGGCGGACGACGTCGCGCTGATCGCGTTCACCTCGGGCACCACCGGCCGCCCCAAGGGCTGTATGCACTTCCACCGGGACGTGCTGGCCATCGCGGACACCTTCGCCCGTCACGTCCTGCGACCCCGGCCCGAAGACGTCTTCGCGGGCAGCCCGCCGCTCGGCTTCACCTTCGGCCTGGGCGGCCTGGTCGTCTTCCCGATGCGGGCGGGCGCCTCCTCGCTGCTGCTCGAACAGTCGGGGCCCAGGCAGCTGCTGCCCGCGCTCGCCCGGCACCGCGTCTCCGTCCTGTTCACCGCGCCGACCGCCTACCGGGCGATGCTGGACGAGCTCGACGGGTACGACGTGAGGGCGCTGCGGCGCTGTGTGTCGGCCGGGGAGAACCTGCCTTCCGCGACCTGGCGCGCCTGGCACGAGCGCACCGGGCTGCGCATCATCAACGGCATCGGCGCCACCGAGCTGCTGCACATCTTCATCTCGGCTGCGGACGACGAGATCAGACCGGGCACCACCGGGACGCCGGTGCCCGGCTGGCACGCGCGCGTGGTCGACGCCTCGGGTCAACCGGTGGTTGACGGCAAGCCGGGTCTGCTCGCGGTGCGCGGACCGGTCGGCTGCCGCTATCTGGCCGACCCCCGCCAGTCGGAGTACGTCAAAGGAGGATGGAACCTCACCGGCGACACCTATGTGCGCGAGCCCGACGGCTACTTCCGCTATGTCGCCCGCGCCGACGACATGATCATCTCGGCCGGGTACAACATCGCGGGCCCGGAGGTGGAGGACGCGCTCATGCGCCACCCCGACGTGGTGGAGACGGCTGTGATCGGCCGCCCCGACGAGGCACGCGGGCAGGTGGTCGTGGCGTACTGCGTACTGCGCGACGGGGTGGTGGGCGGCGAGGCCGCGGCCGGGCTGCTGCGCGACCACGTGAAGGCCGAACTCGCCCCCTACAAGTGCCCGCGCGAGGTCGTCTTCCTGGACGCCCTCCCCCGGACGCCGACCGGCAAGCTGCAGCGCTTCCGGCTGCGGGCCCTAGAGTGATCACGTGGCCGAGCAGCACACACCCCGATCCCTGATCGTCACCCTCTACGGCGCGTACGGGCGCGAGACGGCCGGCTCCCTCGCGGTCGCCGAGCTGATCCGCCTGCTGGCCGCCGTGGGCGTCGACGCCCCGTCCGTACGGTCCTCGGTCTCCCGGCTCAAACGGCGCGGGCTCCTGGTGCCCGAGCGCACCGCGAGCGGCGCCGCCGGGTACGCCCTGTCCGCCGACGCGCGCCAGCTGCTCGACGACGGCGACCGCCGCATCTACCCACACGCGCGGCCACGCGCGCGCGACGGCTGGGTCCTGGCCGTCTTCTCGGTCCCCGAGTCGGAGCGCAACAAGCGCCATGTGCTGCGCTCCCGGCTCGCGGGGCTCGGCTTCGGCACGGCGGCGCCCGGTGTGTGGATCGCCCCGGCACGGCTGTACGACGAGACCCGGCACACCCTGGAACGGCTCCAACTCGCCCCCTACGTCGACCTGTTCCAGGGCGAGCACCTGGGCTTCGCGCCGACGGCCGAGGCGGTCGCCCGGTGGTGGGACCTGACGGCGATCGCCAAGCAGCACGACGAGTTCCTGGGGCTGCACGAGCCCGCGCTGCGGGCCTGGGAGACGCGCGCGCACACGTCGTCCGAGGTGCCGCCCGAGGAGGCCTACCGGGACTATCTGCTCGCCCTGGACTCCTGGCGCCGCCTGCCGTACGCGGACCCGGGTCTGCCCGCCGCCCTGCTGCCGCCCGACTGGCCGGGCGAACGGGCGGCGGAGGTGTTCCGCCGTCTGCACGCCCGACTGCGGGACGCGGGGGCGGCGTTCGTACGGCGAGGGCCGGAGACCGGAGGGGCCGACGTCTGACGGCTGACAGCTGGGCGCTGGGCGCTGCCGGGCCCCTCAGTAGGATGACGAAGTGACGGATGAGGACAGGCGCGCCCGCAGGCGGGGGCAGGGTGAGCTGGAGGCCCAGGTCCTGGCGGCGCTGCGGAACGCGGCGGGGCCGGTGACCGCCGGCTGGGTGCGCGAGCGGATCGCCGGCGCCCTCGCGTACACCACCGTCGTCACCATCCTGTCGCGCCTGCACGCCAAGCAGTCGGTGACCCGCGAACGCGCGGGCCGCTCCTTCGTGTGGACGCCGGCCGCCGACGAGGCCGGGCTCGCGGCGCTGCGGATGCGCAAGGTGCTGGACGGCGAGCCGGACCGGGGCGCGGTGCTGGCCAGCTTCGTCACCGCGCTCTCGCCCGACGACGAGCGGCTGCTGCGCGCGCTGCTGGAGAGCGTGGACGGCGCCGAAGCGGAGACCGGGGACTGACGCGGTGGGGGTGTTCGTCTTTCTGCCTCTCGTCCTGCCGCTGACCGCCTGGCCGATCGCCCGGCTGGCCGAGCAGCAGCTGCCTCCGCGCGCGGCGACCTGGCTGCTCGCGGCCGTCGGCGGCGTTCTCGCACTGTGCAGCACCCTGTGCCTGATGCTGCTGATGGTGGTGGGCAGGGCCCAGCTGCCGGGCAATCCGCTGCCCGACGCGTGGGCCGACCCCGAGGTACGGGCGGGGCTGCCGTACGACGAGGTGGTGGGCCGGACGGCGATCCCGCTCCTGGCGGCGGTCGCCGGGGCGTGCGCGCACCTGGTGTGGCAGCACCGGCGGGTGCGCACGCGAGCGGCCCGGGCGCTGGCCGGGCCGCCCGAGGGCAGGCTGGCCATTCTGCCGGACGACTCGCGGGCCTATGCGTACGCGCTGCCGGGCGGGCGCGGTGCGGCCGGGGCGCGCGGGCGGATCGTCGTGACGCGCGCGCGGCTGGAGAGCCTCGACGCCCGCGAGCGGCAAGCGCTGATCGCGCACGAGGAGGCACATCTGACGGCGCGCCACCACCGGTTCCTGCTGGCGGCCGGGCTCGCGGCCCGCGCGAACCCGTTTCTGCGCCCGCTGCGCACCGCCGTGGCGTACACCGCCGAGCGCTGGGCGGACGAGGACGCGGCGCGGACGGTGGGCGACCGCAGGACGGTGGCCCGGGCCATCGGCAAGGCCGCGCTGGTGTCGCGCCCGGCGGCGGGCCGGGGCGCGGCGACCGCGCTGGTGGGATTCGCGGCGGCCGGACCGGTGCCTCGCCGGGTGGCGGCGCTGCTCGGCCCGGTGCCCCCGGCGCCCGCGCTGCCGCCCGCGTGGACGGCGGCCGGGCTCGCGCTGTGGACCGCCGCGGGCGGCGCGGCGGTCTCGGCGCCGGCGTCGGCGAACGCGACCGTGACGCTCTTCACGGTGCTGAAGGCCGCCACCGTCCTGTGAAGGGCCGCCCCGAGAGGCGGCCCGGCTCACGGAACAGCCGCTCCTACAGGTCGAATTCGGCCGGTGCCAGGTCCAGGGCATAGCAGGCCTCGCGCACTACGGCCTGCTCCGTCTTGTCGAAGTCGCCGTCGGCGCCGCCGATGACGATGCCTATCTGGATCACCGCGCGCGCCTCGGCGGGCTTCTTCTTCGCCTTGGCGACCTCCTGCAACACGCTGACCTTGCCGAAGTCGAAGTCGGCGGCGAGCTTGTTCAGGTAGTCGTCGAAGCGGCGCTGGAGGTCGTCGGCCGGGAAGTTCTGCAGCACCTCATTGGTGGAGATGAGCTGCGCGACGCGGCGCCGCTCGGAGGGGTCGACGGTGCCGTCGGCCGCGGCGACCAGGGCGCACATCGCCATGCTGGCATCCCGGAACGCACCGCTCTTCAGGTCGTTCTTCTTGGCGAGCAGCTGCGTCTGCATGGTCGACGCGGACTCCTTGAAGCGGTCCCACAGGGCCATGAGGTCTCCATCTGGTCTCGATAGTCACTTCTACAACACTGTAGAAACTGACCAGCGGGCCGAATGGTTCCCACGGCGTGTCCTTTCCCTGTGAGCCGCGCCTCCCTTCGCCGCTCACTTCAGGCTGAGCCGCGGTCTGGGTGCGTCCGTGCGCCCGGCCGGCGGTCTGCGGCTGCCCGCCCGGTACGGCGGCGGCCAGGGCGCCCCGGGTCCCGAGTAGCCCTGCTCGGCGGCCGCGTGCAGGGTCCAGTGCGGATCGTAGAGATGGGGCCGGGCGAGGGCGCAGAGGTCGGCCCGGCCCGCGAGCAGCAGCGAGTTCACGTCGTCCCAGGACGAGATCGCCCCGACCGCGATGACGGGCACGCCGAGCGTGTTGCGGATGCGGTCGGCGTACGGCGTCTGGTACGAGCGGCCGAACTCTGGCCGCTCCTCCGCAACGACCTGCCCGGTGGACACGTCGATGGCGTCGGCGCCGTGCGCGGCGAACGCGCGGGCGATCTCGACGGACTCCTCGGCGGTGGTGCCGCCCGGCGCCCAGTCGGTCGCGGAAATGCGGACGGTCATGGGCCGGTCGTCGGGCCAGATGCCCCGCAGCGCGTCGAACACCTCCAGCGGGAAACGCAGCCGGTTGGCGAGGGAACCACCGTAGGAGTCCGTGCGTTGGTTGGTGAGAGGGGAGAGGAACCCGGAGAGCAAGTAGCCGTGGGCGCAATGGAGTTCGAGCAGGTCGAAGCCGCAGCGGGCGGCCCGCCAGGCCGCCGCGGCGAACTGCTCGCGGATGTCGGTCAGCCCCGTGCGGTCGAGCGCGTGCGGGACCTGGTTGACACCGGGGCGGTAGGGGAGCGGTGAGGCGGCGGCGAGGGGCCAGTTGCCGTCGTCGAGCGGCTGGTCGATGCCTTCCCACATCAGCTTGGTCGAGCCCTTGCGCCCGGAATGGCCGAGCTGGACGCCGATGGCGGTGCCGGGGGCCTGCCGGTGCACGAAGCCGGTGATCCGGCGCCAGGCCGCGGCCTGTTCGGGGGTGTAGAGACCGGTGCACCCCGGTGTGATCCGGCCCTCTGCGCTCACGCAGACCATCTCGGTCATGACCAGGCCCGCGCCGCCGAGGGCCCGGGCGCCGAGGTGGACGAGGTGGAAGTCGCCGGGGAGGCCGTCCACGGCGCGGTACATGTCCATGGGAGAGACGACGACACGGTTGCGCAGTTCGAGCCCGCGCAGCCGGAAGGGGGTGAACATCGGAGGAGTGCCGGAGGGGCAGGGGAAGTCGCGCTCGACCGCGCCGGTGAAGCCGCAGTCGCGCAGCCGCAGGTTGTCGTGGGTGACCCGGCGGCTGCGGGTGAGCAGGTTGAAGGCGAACTGCCGGGGCGGCTGGTCGAGGTAGAGCGCCAGCTCCTCGAACCAGCGCAGGCTGGCGGCGGCCGCGCGCTGGGTGGACTCGACGATCGGCCTGCGCTCCAGCTCGTACGCGGCCAGGGCGGCCGGCAGGGTGGGCTGCTCCTCGACGCAGGCAGCCAGGGCGAGGGCGTCCTCGACGGCCAGCTTGGTGCCGGAGCCGATGGAGAAGTGCGCGGTATGGGCGGCATCGCCGAGCAGCACGGTGTTGCCGTACGACCAGTGCGCGTTGACGACGGTACGGAAAACGGTCCAGGAGGAGTTGTTGCTCCGCAGCGGCCGGTTGCCCAGGGCGTCCGCGAAGATCTTGGCGCAGCGGTCGACCGACCCCTGCTCGTCGAGCTCGTCGAACCCGGCCGCCCGCCAGACCTCTTCGCGCATCTCGACGATGGCGGTGGAGGAGTCGGCGGAGAACGGATAGCCGTGCAGTTGCATCACGCCGTGTTCGGTCTCGGCGATCTCGAAGCGGAAGGAGTCGAAGGCGAAGTCGGCGGCCAGCCAGATATAGCGGCAGCGGTGACCGGTGATGCGGGGCGCGAAGTGCTGGGCGTGCGTCTCGCGGGTGGCACTGTGCACGCCGTCGGCCGCGATGACCAGGTCGTAGCCGGTGGCGAGTTCGGCGGCGGGCGGCGCCTCGGTGCGGAAGCGCAGTCCCACGCCGAGCGCGCGGCAGCGCTGGTGCAGGATCTCCAGGAGCCTGCGCCGGCCGAGCGCGGCGAAGCCGTGCCCGCCGGAGGTGAGGGTGCGGCCTCGGTGGACGATGTCGATGTCGTCCCACCGGACGAACTCGGCCTTCAGCGCCTCGTACACCACGGGGTCGGCGTGCTCGATCCCGCCGAGGGTCTCGTCGGAGAGGACGACTCCGAAGCCGAACGTGCTGTCGGGGGCGTTGCGCTCCCAGACGGTGATCTCACGTTCGGGGCGCAGCCGTTTGAGCAGTGCGGCGGCGTACAGCCCGCCGGGGCCGCCGCCGATGATCGCGATCCGCAGCGGCCGCTCGGCGGGGTCGGGGCCGCTGTCGCCGTGCCCGGGCACGGCTCAGCGCCCCTGCCATTTGGGGGGCCGCTTCTCGGTGAAGGCGGCGTGGAACTCGGCGTAGTCCTGCCCGTTCATCAGGAGGGCCTGGGTGGCGGCGTCGAGTTCGACGGCGGCGGCGAGCGGCATGTCGAGCTCGGCGGTGAGCAGGGCCTTGGTCTGCGCGTACGCGAGGGCGGGTCCGGCCGCGAGGTGGCGGGCGAGCTCGGCGGCGCGCGCGTCGGCCTGCCCTTCGCCGGTGAGCTCGCTGAGCAGGCCGATCCGTTCGGCCTCGGGGGCGCGGACCGGCTCGCCGAGCATCAGCAGGCGGGTGGCGTGGCCGAGTCCGACGACGCGCGGCAGCAGATAGGCCGCGCCCATGTCGCCGCCGGAGAGGCCGACCTTGGTGAACAGGAAGGAGAACCGGGCGGAGGGATCGGCGATACGGAAGTCGGCGGCCAGCGCGAGGACCGCTCCCGCACCGGCCGCGACGCCGTGGATCGCCGCGATCACCGGGAAGGGGCATTCACGCACGGCCCGCACGACCTGGCCGGTCATCCGGTTGAAGTCGAGCAGCTGGGCGGTGTCCATGGAGAGCGTGGCGCCGATGATCTCGTCGACGTCGCCGCCGGAGCAGAAGCCGCGCCCCTCGCCCGCGAGGACCAGGGCGCGCACGGCCCGCTCCCGGGCGAGCTCGGCGAGCAGATCGCGGAGGTCGGCGTAGGCACCGAAGGTGAGCGCGTTCAGCTTCTCGGGGCGGGCGAGGGTGACGGTGGCCACCCCGTCCGCCACGGAAAGCCGCAGGTGGCGCCAGTTTTCGGCACGGGGTGCGGAGCTGGGGAACGGGCTCATGGAGTGCGGCCTCCTCAGCGGGCTGACAGATGCCTGCACTTCGAAGGTATCACTCATGTGTGACTGTCGTCACGAGTGCGCGATATGGAGAGGTGGGTGGGGGCGCGGGCCCCGTGCACCCGCCCGGGCGAGCGTGCGACCGGGGTGCGGCGCGGGCTCGCCCGCCCGCCCGGGCGGGCGGGCTGGCCGGGGCGGAGGGCGGGGGCGAAGGGCCTCCTACGGCGCGCCGCACGTCCCTTTCACCGCCCGCCAGGGACCTCTGTCCGGCCCCTTGCCCCGGTTCGTAAAGTTGAAGGGAGTAGCAGCGCCCCGCGCATCCCCCGCGCCCCGGACGCTCCACGCGACCGAACGGAAACCTCCGCCGTGCCCGACCCCACCGGCGCCGCCCGCGCCCCGACCTCCTGGCGTATCCCGCTCCCCCACACCAACGCCGCCGTCCCCATCGCCCGCGCCCTGATCCGTACCGCGCTGGCGGACATCGACGCCCCCGCCGACAGCGACACCGCCGAACTGCTCACCGCCGAGCTGGTGGCCAACGCCGTCGAGCACACCGCCGCCGACCAGCCCATCGAGCTGGTCGTCGAGCTGCTGGAGTCGGGCTGCCAGGTCGAGGTCCACGACCGCTCTCCGCTGCCGCCGGGCGACCTCGGCGCCCCGGAACCCGTCGACAGGCCCGACCCGTGGCAGGAGCACGGCCGGGGCCTGCTGCTGATCCGCACCCTGAGCTCGGCCTGCGGCCACCGCCCCACCGCGCACGGCAAGGCGGTGTGGTTCACGCTGCCGGCGCGTCCGCCCCTGCCGGAGTTCCCGCAAGCGTCGCGACCATGACCGCCTTGATGGTGTGCAGACGGTTCTCCGCCTCGTCGAAGACCACCGAGTGCGCGGATTCGAAGACCTCATCGGTGACTTCGAGCTCGGCCAGGCCGTACTGCTCGTGGATCTCGCGGGCGACCGCCGTGCCGAGGTCGTGGAAGGCGGGCAGACAGTGCAGGAACTTGACGTCCGCGTTGCCGGTGGCGCGCAGGACGTCCATGGTCACGGTGTAGGGCGCCAGCGCCTTGATCCGCTCGGCCCAGATCTCCTTGGGCTCGCCCATGGACACCCAGACGTCGGTGGCGACGAAGTCCGCGCCCGCCACGCCTTCGGCGATGTCCTCGGTGAGGGTGATCCGGGCCCCGCTGCGCTCGGCGGCCCGGTGCGCGAGGGCGACGACGGCGACGGCCGGCCAGTACGCCTTCGGGGCCACGATACGTACGTCCATGCCGAGTAGCGCGCCCGTGACCAGGTAGGAGTTGCCCATGTTGTACCGGGCGTCACCCAGATAGGCGAAAGCCGTCCGCTCAAGGGGCTTGTCGGTGTGCTCGGTCATGGTGAGGACGTCGGCGAGCATCTGGGTGGGGTGCCAGGCGTCGGTGAGGCCGTTGTAGACCGGCACGCCCGCGTGCGCGGCGAGGGTCTCGACCGTCTCCTGGGCGTCCCCGCGGAACTGGATCGCGTCGAACATCCGGCCGAGCACCCGTGCCGTGTCCCGCGCCGACTCCTTCTTGCCGATGTGCGAGCCGGCCGGGTCGATGTACGTCGTGGAGGCACCCTGGTCGGCGGCCGCCACCTCGAAGGAGCACCTCGTACGCGTCGACGGCTTCTCGAAGATCAGTGCGATGTTCCGCCCGCGCAGCCGCTGGACCTCGCTGCCCGCCTTCTTGGCGGCCTTGAGCTCGGCGGCGAGGTCCACCAGCGCGCGGAACTCCTCGGCGGTGAAGTCCAGCTCCTTGAGGAAGTGGCGGCCTGCGAGGTCTGTCGCCATGGTGACTGCTCCTGGGTGACGGAAGGCGGGAACACTGTAAGTATATGCGATTGAACGCATCACTATACGGCATCGCGTTCCACGGGACAGCTCATGCACCGAGGACCGCCCCGCCCCCGCCCCAGCTCGCTGCCGGGAATCTCGATCACCTCGATGCCCTGCTTCCGCAGATGCGTGTTGGTGGTGACATTGCGCTCGTACGCCACCACCACGCCCGGCTCTACCGCCAGGACGTTGCAGCCGTCGTCCCACTGCTCGCGCTCCGCCGCGTGCACGTCCTGGGTGGCCATCAGCACCCGGATCCCGTCCAGGCCGAGGGCGGCCGCTATGGCGCGGTGCATGTGCTCCGGCGGGTGGTCCGTCACCTTCAGCTCCTGCTCACCGGCGCCCGGCTCGATCGTGTACGAGCGGAGCATGCCGAGCCCGGCGTACTGAGTGAAGGTTTCTCCGTCGACCATCGTCATCACCGTATCGAGGTGCATGAAGGCCCTGCGCTTGGGCATGTCCAGCGCCACGATCGTCCGTGCGGAACCGGCCGCGAAGAGCCCGCGCGCCAGCATCTCCACCGCCTGCGGAGTCGTCCGCTCGCTCATCCCGATCAGCACCGCGCCATTGCCGATCACCAGCACGTCGCCGCCCTCGATGGTCGACGGGTAGTCACTCTGCCCCTTCGACCAGGTGTGGAACCGCCCGGCCTCTGGGCCCGCGAAGAGCGGATGGTGGCGGTAGATCGCCTCGAAGTGGACCGTCTCGCGCTGCCGGGCGGGCCAGCGCATCGCGTTGATGGACACCCCGTCATAGATCCAGGCGGAGGTGTCACGGGTGAAGAGGTGGTTGGGCAGCGGGCCCAGCAGGAAGTCGTCCAGGTCCATCGCGTGGAACCGGACGGACACCGGCTCGGCGTGACGCTCCAGGAACTCCCGCTTGGTCATACCGCCCACCAGCGCCTCCGCGAGCTCGGCGGCGGACAGCTCGTCGAAGGCCTCACGCAGATGCCCGGTGGCCAGCGGCCCGTACTCCTTCTCGTCGAAGACCCGGTCAAGTACGAGCCGTCTCGCCTGGGGAATCGCCAGCGACTCGCGCAGCAGATCGCCGAAGAGGTGCACCTCGACCCCGCGGTCGCGCAGCACATCCGCGAAGCCGTCGTGCTCCTGGCGCGCCCGGCGCACCCAGAGCACATCGTCGAAGAGGAGAGCGTCCTTGTTGCTCGGAGTGAGCCGCTTCAGCTCCAGATCGGGCCGGTGCAGGATGACGCGGCGCAGCCGCCCGGTCTCGGAGTCGACATGGAATCCCATGCCCCCATCCTGTCCCGCCCGCAGCCCGCTCACCCGGTGAACCGGCCGCTTCCACCCCGGCCCGTGGGAGCGGAACCGCACGGCTCCGCCCCCACGGCTTCACAGCCTGGGGTCCACCGGCTCCGACTCCAGGGCCAGGACCGCGAAGACCGCCTCGTGGACACGCCACAGCGGCTCGCCCGCCGCCAGCCGGTCCAGCGCCTCCAGGCCCAGCGCGTACTCCCGCAGCGCCAGCGAGCGCTTGTGGCCCAGAGAGCGCTGCCTCAGCCGCTCCAGGTTGTCGGAGCGCACGTACTCCGGACCGTAGATGATCCGCAGATACTCACGTCCGCGCACCTTGATGCCGGGCTGCACGAGGCGCCCCTTGCCGTCCCGTGCCAGCGCCTGGAGCGGCTTGACCACCATGCCCTCGCCGCCCGCACCGGTCAGCTCGAGCCACCAGTCGACACCGGCCCGCACGGACGCCTCGTCGCCGGTGTCGACGACCAGGCGCCGGGTCACCTGGAGCAGACCCGTCGGGTCGTGCTCGACCAGACGGTCCAGCCACCCCAGCTGCTCGTCGTGGGGCACCGCGGCCAGGCTGCGGCCCTGGGCGGCCAGGATCTGGAAGGGCGCGAGCCGCACCCCCTCCAGGCCGTCCGTGGTCCAGCAGTACCGCCGGTACGCGTCGGTGAACGCCTCCGCGTCCCGCGCCCGCTCGCGCTGACGCGCCAGCAACCCCTCCACGTCGACACCGCGCGCCGCGGCCGCCTCCAGAGCCCCCAGCGCGCCCGGGAAGACCGCCCCGGACGCGGCACCCACCGCCGCGTACTGCGAACGCAGCAGCCCCGAGGCCTTCAGCGACCACGGCATCAACTCGGCGTCGAACAACAGCCAGTCCGTACCGAGCTCGTCCCACAGCCCGGCCGCGGCCACGGCCGCCCGCAGCCGGCCGAGGATCTCCTCGGTGACGGCCGCGTCGTCGAAGAAGGGACGACCGGTGCGGGTGTGCAGAGCGCCCGTCGGCCCCTCCACCCCGAACCGCTCGCGCGCCACCTCGGCGTCACGGCACACCAGAGCCACCGCCCGCGAACCCATGTGCTTCTCCTCGCACACGACCCGCGCGACCCCGTCCGCCGCGTACTGCGCGAACGCCTCCGCCGGATGCTCCAGGAACTGCTCGTCACCGCCGCTGCCCCGGGCCGCCACGCGCGACGTCGCCGTGGGCGCCATCGTCGGCGGCAGATACGCGAGCAGCCGTGGGTCGACGGCGAAACGGCTCATGACTTCGAGCGCGGCCGCCGCGTTCTCCTCGCGCACCGCCACATTGCCCAGCTGCCGGGTCTCCACGACCCGGCGGCCGCGCACATCGGCGAGGTCGAGCGGGCGTCCGTCATGGCCACCGGGCGCCTCGGTGGCCAGCGGACGGACCGGCTCGTACCAAACCCTCTCGGCAGGCACGTCGACGAGTTCGCGCTCCGGCCAGCGCAGCGCGGTCATCTTTCCGCCGAACACCGCACCCGTGTCCAAGCAGATGGTGTTGTTGATCCACGACGTGTTCGGGACGGGCGTGTGGCCGTAGACGACCGCCGCGCGACCCCGGTAGTCCTCGGCCCACGGGTAGCGCACGGGCAGGCCGAACTCGTCGGTCTCGCCGGTCGTCTCCCCGTACAGGGCGTGCGAGCGAACACGCCCCGACGTACGCCCGTGGTACTTCTCGGGCAGACCCGCGTGACAGACGACCAGCTTGCCGCCGTCGAGCACGTAGTGGCTGACGAGCCCGTCGATGAACTCCTTCACCTGTTCCTTGAATCCATCGTCCTCCCTCTCCAACTGCTCGATGGTTTCCGCCAGTCCATGGGTGCGCTGGACCTTCTTGCCACCCAGATAACGTCCGAGCTTGTTCTCATGGTTCCCGGGAACGCACAGAGCGTTACCATCAGCCACCATTTTCATCACACGCCGCAACACACCCGGGCTGTCCGGCCCGCGGTCCACGAGGTCACCGACGAAGACCGCCGTACGGCCCCCGGGGTGCACCCCGTCCACGTAACCCAGCTTCACCAGCAGCGTCTCCAGCTCGGAGCGGCAGCCGTGGATGTCACCGATGATGTCGAAGGGGCCGGTGAGGTGGGTGAGGTCGTTGTAGCGTCGCTCGATCGCGATCTCGACGCTGTCCACCTCCACCTCGGAGCGCAGGACATGGACCTTGCGGAACCCCTCGCGCTCCAGGCCGCGCAGCGAACGCCGCAACTCACGGCGGTGTCGCGCGATGATCTGGCGGGGCATGCCGGCGCGGTCGGGCCGGGCCGCGTTGCGGGCGGCACAGACCTCCTCGGGCAGATCGAGGACGATGGCCACGGGCAGCACATCGTGCTCCCTGGCCAGCTGGACCAGTTGTCTGCGGCTCTCCACCTGCACGCTGGTGGCGTCGACGACGGTCAGCCGCCCGGCCGCGAGCCGCTTGCCCGCGATGTAGTGGAGCACGTCGAACGCGTCGCCGCTGGCGCTCTGGTCGTTCTCGTCGTCGGCCACCAGGCCGCGGCAGAAGTCCGACGAGATGACCTCGGTGGGCTTGAAGTGCCGACGGGCGAAAGTGGACTTGCCCGATCCGGTGGCGCCGATGAGAACGACGAGGGACAGGTCGGGGACGGCGAGCGCGCGCTTGCGGGGCGTGGCCGGGGGCTCGGTGTCGGTCCGGGTTCCGGATCCGGTTCCGGCTTCGATGCCGGTTCCGGTTCCGGTTCCGGTCTCCGTGTTCGTCTCGGCACTGGTGCCGGCGCTGTTGCTGGCACTCGTACTGGTGCTGGTACCGGCCCCGGTGTCGGTGTCGTTCTCGGCCCTCATGCGGCGTTCGCCTCCTTCGCGGTCGTGATCGTCTCGAATACGGCCATCTGGGTGGGCGGCCCCACCTCGGCGTCGTCCGGCCCCACGGGCACGAACTCGACGCCGTACCCGTGCCGTTCGGCCACCGAGACGGCCCAGTCGCGGAACTCCGCGCGCGTCCATTCGAACCGGTGGTCGCCATGGCGCACATGCCCGGCCGGGAGCGACTCCCAGCGCACGTTGTACTCGACGTTCGGCGTGGTCACGATCACCGTTCGCGGGCGCGCCGCGCCGAACACCGCGTACTCAAGCGCGGGCAGCCTGGGCAGGTCGAGGTGCTCGATCACCTCGCTGAGCACGGCCGCGTCGTACCCCTTGAGCCGCTTGTCCGTGTACGCGAGCGAGCCCTGCATCAGGGTGATCCGCCCGGCCTGCCGCTCGCCCATCCGCTCCAGGCGCAGCCGCCGCGCGGCGACCGTCAACGCGCGCATCGAGACGTCCACACCCACGATCTCGGTGAACCGCACGTCCTTGAGCAGCTCCTGCACCAACTGGCCCTGACCGCAGCCCAGATCGAGCACCCGGCTCGCCCCGGCGGCGGTCAGCGCCGCCAGGATGGCGTCGCGTCGCTGTACGGCGAGCGGCACGGGCCGGTCCTCGGTGTCGGTCGTCTCGTCCACCGCGTTGTCGAGGGCCTCGACCGCGATGTCATCGGCCTCGGCCAGCCGCACCAGTTCGAGGCGCTCCATCGCCTGCCGGGTCAGCCCCCAGCGCCGGGACAGATAGCGGCTGGTGATCAGCTTCTGCTCGGGGTGGTCGGCCAGCCAGCCGTCACCGGCGCGCAGCAGTTTGTCGACCTCGTCGGGCGCGACCCAGTAGTGCTTGGCGTCGTCGAGCACCGGCAGCAGCACATACAACTGCCGCAGTGCGTCCGCGAGCCGCAGCTCTCCTTCCAGTACGAGCCGTACGTAACGGGACTCTCCCCACTCCGGGAACTCCTCGTCCAGCGCGACGGGCTCCGCCGACACCGAGGCCCAGCCCAGCGGCCCGAACAGCTTGTGCACGAGGTCGGCGCCGCCGCGCGCGGGCAGCGCGGGCAACTCGATCCGCAGCGGCAGCGGCGCCTCGGCCCGTTCCGGCAGCGTGCTGCACACACCGCGCAGGGCGCTCTTGAAGACGGTGCTCAGCGCGACGGACATCAGCGACGAGGCCGCGTACGGGCGGTCGTTGACGTACTGCGCCAGCGCGGAATCGGGGGCTCCGCCACGGCCCTTGCCCTTGCCCCGCCGCACCAGCGCGACCGGATCCACCTCCAGGAGCAGCGCGGCCGTACAGCGCTCGGCGGTCGCCTCGGGGTAGAGGATGTGCGCGGTGCCGTGCGACGTGGAGAACGCCTGCGCCTTCCCGGGATGCTTGTGCAGCAGAAACCCGAGGTCGGTGGCGGGGCGCTCAGGGGTACCGGTCGTGGTGATTGTCAGGAACACGCGTCGAGTATCACCCGGTTTCAATGGCTCCTACCAGGCATTTCCCCCTGAGTGCCGAGGGTGGCCTCAACCTGTCCCGGCCCTCACACCTCTTCCGCCACGAACCCCGCCAGCCCTGCGATCTCCGCCGGCCCCACTCGGCAGCAGCCGCCCACCAGACGGGCGCCCGCCCTGCGCCAGGCACTCACACGGGAGGGGTCGAACGTGGTGCCGCCCCGCCACGACCGGGCCTGCGCGTCCCAGCGCTCCCCGCTGTTGGGGTAGACGACCACCGGCTTGCGGGCGACCGACGCCGCGAGTTCCACGGCGCGGTCCGCGTCGGCGGGCGTGCAGCAGTTCACGCCCACAGCGATCACCTGGTCCAGGCCCGCCGCCAGCGCGAACGCCTCCTCCAGCGGCTGTCCCGCCCGGGTCCGCAGCCCCTCCACGCTGTACGACAGCCACACCGGTACTCCGCACCCCCCGACCGCCCGCAGCAGCGCCTCGGCCTCGTCGGCGTCGGGCACGGTTTCCAGCGCGAGCACGTCCGGCCCGGCCGCCGCCAGCGTCTCGACGCGGGGGCGGTGGAAGCGCTCCAGCTCCTTCACCGTCAGCCCGTACCCGCCGCGGTACTCACTGCCGTCGGCCAGGAAGGCGCCGTAGGGGCCGATCGAGGCGGCGACCCAGACTTCGGCTTTCTTGGGGGGCTCCCCCTCCCCTCCCCCCACCCCCGCCCTCTCCCCCGCCTTCCTAGCCAGCTCCACGCTCCGGGCGAGCAGGGCCGTCGCCTCGCGGCGGGGCACTCCCCGGTGGGCGAAGCCCTCGTACGTCGCCTGGTAGCTGGCGGTGATCAGTACCTGTGCGCCCGCCCGTACATACGCCTCGTGTGCGGCCTCGATCTGGCTTGGGTCGTCGGCGAGCAGCCGGGCCGACCAGAGCGGGTCGCTCAAGTCGCACCCCTGGGCCTCCAGTTGGTTGGAGAGGCCGCCGTCGAGGACCACGGTCCGTTCGGCCAGGGCGTCGGCGAGTGGACGGGCGGGCCGCATGGTCAGGCCCCGTTCAGCTGGGACTGGACCTGGGAGGAGATCAGTTCGAGGTGGTCGAGGTCGTGCAGGTCGAGGACCTGGAGGTAGATCCGGGACGAACCGATCGCCTCGTACGCGCCGATCTTCTCCACTACTTCGGCGGGCGATCCCGCCAGCCCGTTCGCCTTGAGCTCTTCGACCTCCCTCCCGATGGCGGCCGCCCGGCGCGCCACTTCGGCATCGTTCTTTCCTACGCAGACGACCAGGGCGTTGGAGTACACCAGGTCGTCGGGGCCGCGTCCGGCGCTCTGGGCGGCGGCGCGCACCCGGCCGAACTGCCGCTCGCTGTCGGCCAGGGAGGCGAACGGGATGTTGAACTCGTCGGCGTACTGTGCGGCCAGCCGTGGGGTGCGGACCGCGCCGTGGCCGCCGATCAGGACCGGCACCTTGGCCTGGGCGGGCTTGGGGAGCGCGGGCGAGTCGGTGAGCTGGTAGTAGGTGCCGTCGTGGGTGAAGGTCTTGCCGGTCTCCGTGGCCCAGAGGCCGGTGACGATGGCCAGTTGTTCTTCGAGCCGTGCGGACTTCTCCTTCGGGAAGGGGATGCCGTAGGCCTTGTGCTCGCCCTCGAACCAGCCCGCGCCCAGGCCGAGTTCGATACGGCCGCCGGACATCTGGTCCACCTGGGCGACCTGGATGGCGAGGACGCCGGGGAGCCGGAAGGTGCCGGCGGTCATCAGTGTGCCGAGGCGGATGCGGCTGGTCTCGCGGGCGAGTCCCGCGAGGGTGATCCAGGCGTCGGTGGGGCCCGGGAGGCCGTCCGCCGAGCCCATCCGCAGGTAGTGGTCGGAGCGGAAGATTCGCATATGATGCTACCTAACTCTATCACTGCCCCTGACCTGTGGAAACGCAGTTGCAGGGTATCCGTTGACCGCGCAGAGCCCCTTCTCAGAGACCTGGACAGGGGCAGCGGGCGGCTGGTGACCGTCGGCGGACACGACAAAGCCCCGCCCCTCTGCCATTGGGCGGCAAAGAAGCGGGGCGGTTACGAGTTCTTGCTAGACGGCCGGCTGCCCGCTACCGGGGCACGTCTCGCGGCTGTCGTCTGGCTTCTGGTGCTGGGCTGCGGGCTGACCAGGCTCAGCGCCCACAGTCTGCCCGCAAACTGAGCAGCCTCCGGCGCACTGGCCGGGGTCGAATCGCGCTCCCCGTCGCCTGCACGTGCATTCCATCTCGACACTCCTCTCGTGAGGTGGTGCGGACTGGTGTTGCACTCCCTAGCCGGGCCGGCCAGGGAAGATCAGAACTCGCTTTGCAGGGAGAACGCAGCGTTTCCCTTGTCCTGCCCGGGGCGGGCGGTGTGGTGGAAGAGGCAGAACGCCTTTGCGCCGCTGTGGAACGTCGCGCCGAAGCCCGGGTTTTGAGCCTCTGACGAGTAGCCGTAGGCGCTCTCGATCTCGTTGTGGCTGGAGTTCGTCAAGGCCGCCGCAAGGTACTGCTGGGCACGCCACGGCGTGATCTTGCCGTCCTCGTAAAGCTCCGGGTACGGGACCTCAGCCGGAGCGTCACCAGTCACGGGGATTTCCGGCTGGTCGTCCTTGTCGCCGGGGGCCGCCGCAGTGGTCAGACCGACCCAGACACGGGAGCCGGAGGAGAACGTGAGCCGCCATCCGCGAAGGTGCTCTGCGCCTCGGTCCCAGGGATCTACCGACTGAACGTCGGGCGCCTTGGCTAGGGCTTCCGTGGCAAAGTCGTAGAACCTCTGGATGCGCATTTTGGGTCATTTCCTCTCGTCGCGGCGGCCGGGCCAGTCTATGAGTGCGGGCCGCAAGATCACGATGCGTCCGCCCCTGCCGTGAGTCCCGAGGCGATGTAGTGGGTCGGGCTATGGCAGGGGCGGAGCCTGTGGGACAACGGGTCCCCGGCCGTGCCGTGGGGTTGGGATACGGCCGGGGCCCGTCGCTGGCCCGACAGCGCCAGAATGGAGGCGACGCCATAGGGTCGGGCCATACCGCGCGGCGGGGTCCTGCTCGTGACTCCGCGCGGGGGTGGTGCCCCTGCTCCCCGGTCGGGACTGCCCCGCCGATTGAGGGCCGATTCCAGGAAGCAGGGAACTCAGTGGTGGAGCAGGAGGAGCGGGATCACGATCCACAAGACCACGCCGACTAGCAGCGTGAGTGCTAAGCGCATGACTCGGGTGGCTCCTGCGGATCGTCGGGGGTTGGCAGGCGCCGCAGCTTGACAACGAGAGCCACGATGTCGGCGACGGGGTAGCTACCAAGGGAGAGGCGCGGCCCTGGGCGGCCATGGCAACAGGGCCTCTCGCACGCCTCCTCGATGCTGGCGTTGTCGAGTTCCATGAGGAGGTCGAGTCGCTCCAGCTCCTCCATGAGCACCCGCCCGACAGCGTCAATTTCGGCGCGATCTTCGGTTGTGAAGTAGTCAGGGCTGATCATGGTCGCCCCCGTGTCCGGTGAGGCGACGGAATGACCTCCGGCGCCAGTCGGTCAAGCCGTTTGATTTCCACGTAGTCCCCACGCCAGAGGATGCCGACGACGCCTCCGCCGTGCCAGCGCCCTAGCGGCCGGAGAGCGCACTCGTGCGGCCCGTCAGCGTGACGATGACGCTCGCACTGCACTGCCCGGCGTACGTCGCCGTGGTACCACGGTGCCCAACTCGGGTAGCGCCTGGCGCGGAGAACGTGATCCAGGCTGAGCACGGCCATGGCGCTGCACATGACCCGGGGCGGCATTGGCAGTGGCATCCGTGCCCGCAGCTGCTCTGTCATGTGTGCCCCCGGGCCGGCACGCGCGACCTCCCCAGATCACGCGTGCCGCCATCGTCCGTCCGCGGGGTCCGGGCCGGAGAACGATGGGCGGGTGACGGAGCGTTGGTGCCGACCTCAGCTCCGTCACCCTCCGCGCGAGCCTCGGCCTCACGGGGGAGGCTCAGCGCGGGTCTTTTGTAGCGCCTGATCACGTCACTCAGTAGGTGCGTAGCGGCGCGGATCTCCCGCATGGGCGGAAAGGCTCCCTGCGGTATGAAGACAACACCCGACCGAACGTCGAGCGCTCCGCCGAAGGCCGTCCACCAACCCGTGGGGGAGTTCGCGTACGGGCTGTCGTCGCCCTTCAGTAAGTCGTCAAGCTCGTCATCCTCTTCCGTGTCGTCAGGCGGAGGCGGGGACGGAGATGGCGGGGGTACGGCCCACATCACGGTGTCCTCTCAGAGTGCGGATGATGGCGGAGCTCCGCCGCACATGCCTTTGCCTGTGCCGGGCTGTAATACGGGCCCGGTGTCGTGGCGGCTTCGAACTGTGCACTCAGTGCGGCGCATACATCACACGCCCCGTCAACAACGGGGCGCGGTAACGCATTCAGCGGTGCTTCCAGGGGTCTGGACATACGGCGGCCCTCATCTTGAACCACCCCCGTTACGACTGAGGGTGCGTCGCGTTGGGCTTACAGTGTGCTCACCGTCCGTCGCAGAGTGCAAGTCAAATGCCCGAACTGAAAACTTTCACTTCATCGACTCCGCGCCCGCCTGGAATGTGGAACGCTGACCCTGTGACGAAGGAGAGCGGATGAGTGACCCCACTGTGCGCAGGCGCCGGCTTGGCGCGGAACTGCGGTCTCTGCGGGAGGCATTGGGTCTGAAGCAGGAAGACGTAGCCGCACGCGTCCAAGAGATCAACACCGTCAAGCTCAGCCGTGTGGAGTCGGGGCGCGTCGGCATCAAGGCCACTGAACTTGAGGCCCTGCTCAACCTCTACGACGTAGATGACGCGGCCAAGCGCGAGAGCATGCACAGCCTGGCCCGTGACGGTGCCCGCCGCGGATGGTGGCAGTCGTACCGAGACGTCATCACTCCGGCGTACGCGGATCTGATCTCCCTGGAGCAGGAAGCGAAGTCCGTTCGCGTCTACCAAACGACGTTGATTCCGGGTCTGCTTCAGACTGCCGACTATGCACGAGCCACTGTCAGCGCGATCAACATGACGTCATCAGCTGCGGACGTTGACGCACTGGTGAACGTCCGGCTCCAGCGTCAAGCCGTTCTCACCCGTCCGGAGCCCCTGGAGCTGCGGGTCATCGTCCACGAGGCAGCCCTACGGGCATCACTTCCTGGCCGGACCATGCGTGATCAGCTTCAGAGGCTGCTCGACTGGGCGACCCAAGCCAACGTGACGATACAAGTTCTGCCGCTCAACTCCAGTGCGCATCCGGGGTTGTCCGGACCGTACACCGTGCTGGGCTTTCCGGAGACGGCCGATCTTGACGTGGTACTGGTCGAGCACCTGACGAGCGCCCTGTACGTGGAGGACCCCGCCGAAGTGTCGGTCTATGGCGCAGCCTTTGAGCGGCTGACGGCTGCGGCACTACCATTTGACAGCAGTGCCGACCTCATTGCGAGACTGAAGGACTCATCATGACGACGATCATCCCCAACGCCGACGCCTCGGGCCTGACCTGGACGAAGTCGACGTACAGCGACGGCGGGAACAACTGCGTGGAGGTCGCCCACGGCGTCACGGGCGCCATGCCCGTCCGCGACTCGAAGACGCCCACGGGGCCGGCGCTCGTCATCCGTGACAGCGTCTGGGGCGCGTTCGTGGCCGGAGTGAAGCGCGGCGACATCTGACGTCAGCGCAACAACGCAAGAAGCCCCCACCGGGTGATCCGGTGGGGGCTCTGTTGTGCCTTGTTACGTCTGTTCCTCATGCGCCTACGGGGCGCTTCACGACGATGACTCTACGGGCCTCGTCCAGGTCCACGCGGACGGCTCCAGGGCGGTCGCCGGAGTACTTAGCCAGACGCCCGCGATAGGCCGCACCGCGTACTGTCTCCGTAGCGACGCCCAGCTTCTCCGCCGCCTCTGCGTAGGTGACGAGGACGGGCCGTGGATCGGCGTTCGGGGGCTCCGGAACCACTTCCCCCTCCGACTCCTCCGCGGGCTCCCTAGGGAGCATCTGCGGCCTCTCGTTGCCCCCCTCCGTGTGCGTCTTGCGTGCGTGGACGAGGAGGGAGCCGCCGAAGAACGCGAGAACCGGCCATCCAGCGACAAGTACACGCATGGTGGCAGGCGGGTTCCCCAGGTTGACGACCCCGGACGTCACTACGTTTGCACTCAGGGAGGCCGCGAGCGAGAGATAGAACCACAGCCTTGCTGCCCTCGTTGACTCTCCGTCGCCTGCCTCCCGGATCTGCTTCCAGGCCATGACTACGAGGAGATCAAGGCTCACCGGATACGCCCACGCCTTCCATCCCGCCTGCCCCGATGCTTCCGCAATGTCGTGGATGTGCGCAAAGGAGATAGCGGCGGCAATCATGGCCTGAATCAGCAGCGGGTCAAGGCGGCGCAGAAGGGTTCTCATGACTCCCCGTCAGTGTGTGGTGGGTTGTGGATAATGAGCGGCGAGGCCCCTGCCTAGTACGAGTAGGCAGGGGCCTCGCGTGCCGATCAGGCCGCGCGCTCCACGGGAGCCCGGTAGACGCCTCCGGCGACGTCGTGAGCCAGCTTGCCCGCCAGGCGCCACCCGACGAGCTTCAGCGCGGGGGCCAGGTCCGTCAGGCGCTCCGGATTGTGGGGGAACTCGTGGAACTCCATCCCGTCCAGACAGCAAGCCCGGTGGATATGGATCCAGTCGGCCACCTGACCGATACCCGCGTGAGCGCCCACCTTCAGCTCCAGAACGAAACCGTTGCTGTGTGTGTGCTTGAGCTGCGTTTCCATTTCACTCCTCCGTGAGCCCCTTGCGTGACTCCATAGTGGCACAGTTATGCAGCTCTACACAAGACCTCCGCGCAACGTTGCGCGGAGGTCCCGCTATGAGGCCGCGTCGGCTCGTCACGCATTCAGCGCGTCCCAGATAGCTCGGCCGACGGTGCCCGGCTTCCGACTTGCGCAGGCGGACCGCGTGGCGCCGAAGGTCTCGCCGTTCCGCTCCGTCCAGTAGCAGACGAACGCCTCGGGGATCCAGCTCTTTGCCCCCGGGGTCTTGGGCCGGGCGGGAACAATGGTGCCGACGATGTACCGCTTGCCCTTAGCGGTGACGATCCGGCGCCCCTTGCTGTCCGTCTCCACCACAGCCGGAGCGTCGACGAGGGTCATGCGGACGTCGCGGCCGTCCGCGTATTCGATGTGGTGTTGGGTGCGGCCAGAAGACATTCTGCGCACGCGGCGTTCCCGGGACAGCCGGCCCATCATCGCCTCGTTCACCTCCGCCATGGCCACACGGATGCTGACGTGTGTGGTGTTGCCGTTCTCGGTGCGCTCGTAGACCTTTTCCATGACCCCTACCTTCGCGAGTTGTTTGCGTAGCCCCATACTGGCATAGTTGTGCAGCTCTACACAAGTAGCCGATGCTAGGCAACGTCAGCCGTAGCCGCAGGGTTTGCCGCGATCACGTTACGGATGGCCTTGACGGACGGGGCGCCATGCGGCGCGGGATTGTCGGGAGTCTGCGCCATGCCCTGACCGAAGCGACGCGTTTTGCCCGGCGCGCAGTCCCGGGAGTGCCACGTCAGAGAGTAGACCCAGCGGTCCCCGCGGTACTCCTCGCGCGACTCGGCGGGGACGAGGTGACCTACCTTGACGGTCAGGAACGGGTCTCCCTCGTAGCCAAGTGCGGTCCACACCGCGGATGTTGCCCACCCATACGCCTGAGCGAACGCCATCAGGTCAGCCGCACCCTTCGGAGTGGAGTACCCGACGGGGGGCACGGAGTGCAGTTCGACGAGACGCGCGTGGGCGTCGCGCAGTTCCTCCCGCTGCTCCTCCGTACGGTCACAGAGAGGAATGCGGCGAAGGCGACCCACGACACTTTCAAGTCGCCAGCTCTCCGCCTCGGGAGTCTCGTCGACGACCGGAGCGGCCTTCGCACGCTGCTGCACGCACCAGTCGTGACCGCATTCCCCATCGATCTCCTTGGCGTGACCTTCGTCGCACAGCTCGAAGGTGCCAGGAGCAAACCACTCAGGCGCGCACCGGCCGCTACCAGCGCCCACTGACTCAGCAAAGTCGACGTCCCCACGCAACTGCCGCAACGCAGCGCCCTCGTCACCCTGCCACGCGCCCTGATCCACTCCGTTGACGTACTGACGGGTGCGGCCCCAGTCCCGCCCCTTGCCTGCGACGACCTTCAGCTTCCTGCCCTTGTACGTCTCGCGCTTCATGGTGTCCCCTCCGTGAGCCCTTCGCGTGACTTCATGCTGACACAGTTGTGCAGCTCTACACAACCCTGCGCGCGACACGCAGTACGGTCAGCTCGCGGTCCGACGAGATGTAGACCGTGCCGCACCCTTCCGTCACGATGGTCGTGCTCCCCCACACCCCCTTGAACGCGTCGTACTTGGCTGTCCACTCGCGGCCGTGGTGCGTGAACCTGTCGCCCCGGCGGACGTGACGCGCGAGGATGGTGACCTCCTGGACGATGTGAGCCATCACGCCATCCCCCTCAGATCCGGTGCAGGAGCGAGAACCCGGTTCCGCTCCCCTCACAGGTCTGAAGGACGAGAGCCGCCGAACCGAAGTCGGGAATCGTCCCGCCCTGACGGTTGAGCTTCATGTGGCCGTACACGCGGTACGTGTCGGCCAAGGGGCCGGAGATCACGCGAACCGTGCGACCGACGGGGACGCGGGAAAGCCACTGGTAGCCCATGTAGTTGTGGCCGGCCAGGATCCGCCCGGCGTACATCGTCAGGTCTCCCGCGTCGATGCACCGTTGTGCGTGGCCCGTGCAGTCTCGGTAATACGAGACGCGGATGTCTGCGGGTGGCGTCGCGATGGGGTGCTTGACGGCTGGAGTCGTCGACGGAGTTGCGATGCGCTCCGTTGGGGTGGGGAAGGGCGTCCGCTCCCCTGCGCGTGTGGTGCGCGCGGTGACGCGCGGCTCCGGCTTGTACGGGCGCACGGGGCCTATTGAGGACGTCCACGGCGTCGGGGCTGCCGACTCAGTGGCGCTGGAATGGTGGAGTGTGGGCACCGTGAGAGCCGACACCACAAGGACGCCCGCCGCTACCGCTACAGCTCGGATAGGGCCACCGGTACTTGCCAGCTCGTCAGGCTCCTCTACAGCGTGGACGGCCGCAGCGTCCAGGACGTGCCCCTCCGACGTTCGCACCACGTACGGCTGAAGTGCCTCGTCGTACACGATGTCGATCAGGATGCCGCGCTCGCCAACGTCGACGCCGCGGGGGTTTTGCACGATCTCCACGTGGTCGCCTATTGCGACGGGGTGGGGTTCTACACCAGCCATGACCGCTCCTAGGGGGTATGGGGGTGGCTGAGTGCCCCGCCGCGGATTCGAACCGCGCGCCCGTCGGCACTGGGGGTGCCGGATGAGTGGGCTTGCCTATGCGGGGCGGGTGGATCAGAGCGTGTGGAGATCGCAGGTCTTCCGGTTGCACCCGGAGTCCACTCCGTCCCAGTACGCGCGGTGGGCCCGTGTCGCATCGGCAAGCCAGTCATCTCCGGCGGTGTAGTCGGGTCGATGTGCTGTCCAGTTGGAGAGCGCCGCGCGAAGGCCAGCACCTTCGTACTCCTCCGAGAAGCCGTTCGTCTTGATGTTGCTGACCCACGACTGGCGGCACCGCTCGTAGGCGCCGCGGGAGTAGTCGTACCCGGAGGCGGCGTCTATGTCGTCGAGCGCTACACCACGGGCTACGCAAACAGCGGTGCGAGCGTCCGCCATCGATGTGCGCTGGTCCAGGTAGTCACTGTGGGCGTAGTAGCGAATCAAGCTAGCTGCGCGCGAAGCGTGAGTGCCCATCTCTCCTCCTACGGCCTGCCTCATCAGCGCGGGTAGGCCATTTCCCGCGGACGCCCCGGAGGGCGTTTCGGCTATCGGTTCGTCAGGCAGCGAGACTCAGCCCGTCGGGTCCACGGAGCCGCGTAGTAACCCCAGGTGTCTTCCGGGAGGCCCGCTATCACCGTGTGGCCCTCCTCCGTGTGCGACCCGACGATCCGGCTGCGAATGGAGGCGGCATTGGAGGAGCTCCACGCGTCCACCTCAGCCTTTGATCTGCGGACGGACATGAACTTTGCGCGGGCAGTGACGTCCTCGCGGGCGGACCGGTTGATTTCCGCGGCAGCCTCCGGGTATCGAGCGGTGAACCGCTGCCAGATCCGCAGCTCCATCGTGCTCGGCTTGCTCGCCATCTCGTCCCCTCCCCTGGGGCGCCCCGAGTGGAGCGGCCCCTTCCGTAAATCCCTTGCGTGACTCCATGATGGCACAGTTGTGCAGCTCTACACAACCCCTAGCCGCACTGCCTGCGGTAGATCATGTTCGACGCCAGCAACACCCGCCCCTGCCGGCTCCGGGCGTTCCGCTCCGCGCCGCGCGTGCGCTTCTCGTCGGCCTGGCGCAACATGCCATAACGGTGGGTGCGGAAGAAGGTCCGCTTGAGCGCCTGCGTCTTCATATCTCCTCCAGTGGCCTGCCATCATCAGGAGTGGGAGGCCATTCCCACCCGACGCCCCGGAGGGCGTTTCGGCTATCGCCGGTCGCCTACGACGTCCCACGCTTCCGACAGGGACAATCGCCCCGCCTCGCTGCGTCGCTCCGTCGGCTCCTCCCACCTCTGCCGCCACACGAGCACGAGAGACTCACGCGGTTGAACAAGGGGTCCGGGAACGCCGTAACCCTGCCGGTAATGAACGTGCGTGTTCTCCATCGACTTGTCGGAGTGACGCATGAAGACCTTCGCCGGGTACAGGTTTCGGGACTGACGAGGAAGCCGACGGAGCGCGCTACCGCTCATTTCCCGGAACGGGATGAAGACACGATCACCAGGGCGCACATCCTTGATCGGAATCCGTCGCGTGTTCTTCGAGAACAGTGCGTCCGAGTAGATGCTCATCTCGTCCCCTCCTCTGAGGCGCCCCGTATGGAGCGCCCATCCGTAAGTCCCTTGCGTGACTCCATAGTGGCACAGTTATGCAGCTCTACACAACATCCTCGCTCAAGAACTGCGCGTACCGCAGGACGACATCCGCCGAAGTGCCCTCACCGGCCAACCTCCGCGCCTCCTCCAGAAGGGCCGCGCGGGTGGCGACGTGCGGCGGAAGAATGGTCGGTGCGGCGGGGCCGGGCGCCTTCTCTCTCCCGTCGATACTGTCCACCAACGCCAGGACGCCCTGGGCGAACGCCCGTGCCTCTGCGGGCCGCACATAGATTTCGTCGCCAGGCTCTCCGTCGCTGTACGGAGCCATACAGACGGAAGACAGTCCTGCCGTTGCCCGGATGTGGTCCCGGGCGCTCATGAAGCACTGAGCAACGTACTGATCTGCCACAGTCTCTCCTCGGTGTAGTTGTGGCACTCCGCGCAACGTTGCGCGGAGGTGGTTCAGACGTCGATGTCGGACCAGTTGAACGTTTCGGCGTCGGTCAGCTCGTCGACGGCAGACCGCACGTCATCACCCCAGAGGGCCGCCTCGTCGGGTCGCACGCCCTGAAGGTCGTAGGCGTCAAGGGAAGGGAAGCGCATGATGTCTCCTCGATAGGTGGTGGTGTGCGTGAACGACTTACGCAGCGAGCCCCTGAGACTCGGTAATGGCGCGTGCCAAGTCGATGGCCCGCTTACGGAGTCGGCGGACGGACGTGACCTTGACCTGAAGATGGGCCGCCGTCTCCGCCTCCGAAGAGGGCTCCATGCCCACACCGAAGAACGCACGGCAGACGTACGCGTGACGGACCGGAAGTTGGTCCAAGAGGTAATGCGCGAGTTGCTTGCGCGCTTGGCGCGTCTCGGCGACGTCGTACGCGTCGGGCCCGGCCGTCACGTCGGCAAGGGTGAGGGCTCCGTCTCCCTCGTCGGCGGGGTCGCTCCAGCTGCTCACGGCAACCATGGCCTCCATGGTTGCCGTGAACCTGTCGCGGCTCATTCGCTGCCGAGGGTCGGTGTCGGAACTGACGAGGAGCCATGCCGCCTCGATGTCGCCCTCTGCCACGGCCAGGGCACGGCGGATGCGCAGGACGGCTGTTGCGTCCACCGTGGTGGCCGTGGTGGTCCGTACGTGCTCCTCTCTGATGGCCCGCCGGATCGCGCGGTAGGCGTAGTGGCGAAGCTCCGTGGCCCCGCCCGTCGTGCTGTACGAGCGCACGTGCTGAATGAGGACCGCGCGCGCCTCCTGAAGCATGTCCTCGTGGTCCCACTGCGAGGCGCCCGGAACAAGCGCGCGGATGATGCCGCTTATCTGCTCGTCATGCGCACTGACGATGTCCCACATGGCCACGGTGTCGCCGTTCTGAGCGGCGTGGATCATCTCGTCCGTGATCTGAATGGTTGCCATGGCCAGTGCCTCCGTGTGTGATTCGCGTTCGTGCTTCTGTATGCCTAATGGGGCGGTAAATCAAAGAAGTGACAGCCGGGGTATGTGACGTGGGTCACATCGCTATCTGATAAATCGTTGGCGTGCTTGAATGAGCTGGACCAGGAACCAGAAAGCCCCCGTCCCATCGGAACGGGGGCGGCTGGACCTCCGCGCAACGTTGCGCGGAGCTAGCAACGGACGACGTCGACAACAGTGATACACATCGCGTCGGCCATGGTGACATCAGCGCACGCGAGCGGACACGTCTCCCAGCCGGGCAACCGGTAGAGCTCTTCCACGTCCATCCACGGGACGTTCGTCACGCCGACAGCTACGGCCCCGATCATCCCGGCGGCCTCCGCCAGTTCTCCACGCTGCTCACTCGTCCTTTGCGGCCCGGTCAGCATGATCAATGCATCCCCCCGACGACTCTGGCGTCTCCCCCTCCCAGCGAAGGAGGGCACGGTCCATAGATGCGGTGACGCCGCGCACGTAGGCGATTGCATAGACCAACTGCGCGGCGCCGCTATTCAGTTCGTGCGTGAGTGCCAACCGCCGTGTATCCAGGGCGGTGCGCTCAGTCGGGCGGGAAGGTCCGTGCGTCGCCTGACGGCCGGTTCCGTCCGCATCCACGTCAGGTATGCGGCCTGCCATGGTTACTGCGTCGTCGTACACGGACACCATCCGACTCAGTTCCTCCACATCCGTGCGGAGTGTGGTGAGAAGCCGCGCCATCTGATGTCCATCTGCAACGTGGTCAGGACTGTAGGTCACCGTTCCTCCGCGAGCAATCGTCGTGCGGCCGAATCCGGACGCATGGTTGTCCATGTTTGTACTACTTCGCTCCAACCAACAGTGGAACCCCTGTTGGCATATGACTGCGCGTCACGCTCTGGACCTGGGGTTATGTAGCGCTGCACACGTGAGAGATCAAATATCGCGCGTAACCAAACCGTTACGCATGTAAGAGTCGTGAAGGTTGAATGGCGGACCGGTGACCCCTCTGCGTGACGGGCGTCACGCTCTCGGTGACCCCGCGTTATTGCCATTCGCCCAGCCAGGCAGCCACATCACGGTCCCCCTTGGCCCGGTTGCAGTCCGAGCAGGCCGGCACGAGGTTGCCCCAGTCGTCCCGACCGCCCTTCGCAAGTGGACGTACATGGTCCACCTCTGCGGCCACATTGGGCCCGAAACCGGCACCGCAGTATGTACATGACCACGCATCGGCCTCCTCCCACCGTCGCAGAGCGTCACGACGAGTGGGCCCGAGCCACGCCGATTTGCGCCCGGTGGGGACGGAGTTAACGGCCGTTCTGGGCACCGATCGGTCAATAGCGGTCAGGCGTACCACGGGCCCACGGCGCGTTTCAGCCATGCCCGCCCTCATTGCCGCGCCAACTCTGCGGCGGCTGCTGCTTCGGGATGGGCCGCATACCAGGAGTCGTTTTTGATCATCGTCGCCGCGTCCTTCATGTAGAGCGACCCCCACGAAAAACCGGCAGTTTCCGGGTCTGTGTCGAGCGGAACGCCAAAAAAGTCCATGCTCATGGCCTTTCCGACGTCCCGCGCCACGTCCTCCGCAATGTCCATCGGAGCGCAGCCCAGGGCTTCGTCATGGATTGGGAGGAGGAGGTAATCCGTCAGACCCTGCGCGTCCATGGTGAGGAGCGCCTGACACAGGACATCGCGCGCCGTGCTCTGGACCGCGTAGTTGGTGGCTGCGTACACCCGGTCCCGGTCCAGCGGAAGCCGTCGGCCGGCGGGGGTCCAGACGATGTATCCGCCCGCGCGTGCCTCACGCTGAAGGCGTTCGCTGTACCGCTTGATCGCGCGGTACGTGCGGTCGTAGGCAGCTACGGCCTTCTTCACGTCGGGAAGCGGGGCGCCAGTCTGCCGACTGAGCGTCAGGCTGCCTCCCCCGTAGACCTTGCCGAAGCCCACTCCCTTGCACAATTTGCGGTGAAACTTCGTAAATTCGGGCCCGTAGATCAGCTCAGCCGTGAAGCCGTGGAGGTCCCGCCCCTCTGCAATGGCCCGCTTCATGACCTTCTCGTCCGCCAGGGCCGCAAGCACGCGCATCTCCACCGCCGAGTAGTCGACGCTGAAAATCCGATGTCCGGGATCGGGCAGGAGCGCCCGTCGGATCGTCCAGTCTCCCGACGGGAGTTGCTGAAGGGGCGGCCCGGATATGGACATGCGTGCTGTCCGTGCCTGGAGACTGTTGATCTTCGGGTGGATACGCCCCGCGTCGTCGACGCCGTCGCGCATGGCGATGCCGTACGAAGCCCTCCACTTGCCCGCACGCTTCGAGCGGAGCACTGCGTCAGCCAACGGATTGGGGGTGCGCGTGCCCCGCGGCGTCCACTGCCCGTCAAGGTCGGCCAGGTCCAAGAGAATGCTCTTGTCGACCTTCAGAGCCCCGCTGTCAGTGGTCTCCGTTAGCGTCTCGCCCATGCCCATCAGAGCCGTGCTGACCTGCTTCGGAGCGTTGACGCTCGTTACGCCGTACTGCTTTGCGCGGGCGGCGTGGAGGGCTTCCTCCTCTCCCAACCGGTCGACGAGGCCACGGACGTATTCGTGGTCCACGAGCATCCCGCGCCGCTCCAGCTTTGCGCAGACGATCATGACCCGGTGTTCGAAGTCCACGAGTCGCTGCGGGATACCCGCATCCACAAGTCGCTTGCGCAGTACGGGCAGGAGACGGCTGACAAGGATGGCGTCCAGGCCAGCGTACTGAAGGTAGGTCGGGTGGTTGATGTCGATCGCGCGCCAACCCGTGGCCTTCGTCTCCCCGATGGAGCGGAACACGGCCGTGAGGTCTTCCTGTGTGTCCGGCGCGGCCGGATCCACGTCCTTAGCGCAGAGCTCTTTCAGCCGAAGTCCATAGCCGCCCTCGTGGCGGGGTCGCGGATCGAACAAGTGAGCGATAATCTTCGAGTCCGTCACCTTGGGCGCCAGCGTCGCCAACGGGAGCCCAAGGTGGCGGTCCAAGACGAGCATGTCGAAGGTGGCGTTGTGGAAGACGAGCTGTCGCAAGTCCAGGAGCGCCCGCCGGGCGGCCTCCTGCATCTCGCGGCGCCCCTCCACCTGAAGAACCCACGCCTCCCGAGCGTCGCCCACTTGCACAGTGCGGAGACCGTAGGAGGGGGAGAACGTATCGAGACCAGTCGTCTCCGTGTCGGCACCGATCATCTCGCCCGTGCGCGCTTTGCGCTCCGCCCATCCACGGAACTCGTCCAGGTCGGCTGACGTCTCCGGCACGCGCGTCATGGTCTCGTCGCCTGCGATTGTGTATGGGAAGTACCTCACGCTGCCCCCTCTCGTTGCTGCCCGAAGATGTCTGTCGGCCCTGTCTGTGCCGGGGCCTCCTCGATGCCGGGCCCCTCCGCGTGACGTTGCGCGGACGTCTGCTCTGCTTCAGTCGCCAGGCGGATTCCGTCGAAGCCCCAGCGCCCGCCGTGCTTCTCCTTCGTGAAGCCGCGCGACTCCAGCTCCACGCCCAGCGCCCAGCCGGAGAGGACTTCCTTCCGGCTCAGTCCGGCGTCCTCCGCCCACTCCGCGTATGCGCGGCGGACGACCATCGGAGCAACGCGGGCGCCCGGCTCCTGGACGAGGCGAGCAGCTATGAACTCCGCAAGCCTGTCCTCCGACTCCCGGTAGTCCTGCGTAGCCGTGGCCACGGAGGCGGGTTCCTGGAGCCCGTCCGCATACCACTCCTGCGCCCCGCGAACGGCCCACGCGAGGATCCCCTCAGCCTCTCCCCGCAGAGTCGCGGGAAGGGACGTATCCGCCGACGCACCGCGGAACGTGGCCTCAAACGGGACGAGCTTCACCCGTCGCCAGACGCCGAGATCCTGCGACAGAATCGCGGGCTTGTAGTTGCCCGCAACCATGAGGAGGAAGGACGGAACGTACGTGAACGGGTTTTGGTTCAGGAATCGGCACGTCACCGGGTCGCCGCCGGTCAACTGCTTGACGAGCGCCTCCGCAAGGCGGGAATACTTTTCCGTCTCGCTCGCCGTCACGAGCCGGGCCCCGCGAAGGGAAGCAAGTTCAGGACTCGCTTGTCCGACATTTACGCGCTGCTCGAACGTGGAGAACTCCGTCGACTTCGTGATGCCGCGGAACACGTAGAGGAGAGCGTCCAGGAACACGCTCTTCCCGTTCGCCCCCTGCCCGTGCATGAACACGAAGCACTGTGCCGACGTCGACCCCGTGATGCCGTAGCCGACCAGCCGTCGCATGAACGCTGGCAGTTCCGGATGGTTGGGAAACACCTCCCCAAGAAACTGCACCCACCGCTCCGCCCTCGCCTCCGGGCAGTACGCAATGCCAAGCCGTCGCGTGATCATGTCGTCCGGCGAGTGGGGCCGAAGCTGTCCCGTGCGGAGGTCCACGGTTCCATTGGCGACACTCAGAAGGTGCTCGTCCGCGTCGAAGTCGCCAGCCGACGCAGGGACGCCGGGCACCGACGGAAGCGTCTTGATGACGTCTTCGATCGCGCGGTTTGTGAGCGCCTTAAGTGCGATCCGGCGGGAACCGTCGTCGCCCGACGCAATCAGTTCTGCGCCCATCTGGAGGAGCGCCGTACGGACCTCGTCATTCCCCGGAGCCCACACCGTTCCGTCCCAGACGAGGAAGCCAAGACCCTTCGCGTACCGCACTCCCCCGCCAGTGCGGGCCATGTAGTCCCGCAAGCGCACGGCAACCCCAACGTCCGTGAGATCGAAAGCCACCCGCGCGGACTGCGACATCGTCTGAAGGGTGACGTCCGTAACGGACACATCCGGCTCCGCCGACGGTGCAGGGACGGGGGCCGTCTCGCCTTCCAGCTCCACCACCTTCGCAGTGCGCACGGCTGCGTGGAGCTCGCCAGGGAACGCCTCGGGATCCCGCTCGCGCCAGTCGGTCAGATCCTCCCCCGCGTTTGGGAAGCGCAGCTGCCGTGGTGGGTTGCCATCATTGATCAACGCTTCGGCCAAGGCTCCGATGCCACGTGCGCCTGCCTCGTCCGGGTCAAAGGCCAAGACCACATCACGGCCACGAAGGTGCTCCACGAGCTCCGCCACAAGGGCAGCGTTCCGAGCCAGGCCGGCGCCACGGATGATGAGCGCGTCGTACCCCACGGCCACCGACGTCAGACCGTCGCCGGGACCCTCAGTGATGAGGATGGCGTCGTATCCAGTGTGGGCACTGAGCACGCCGTATTTGCTCCAAGAGCGGCCGTCGACGTTGGTGAGCGACACCCAACGTGCCGGGCACTTGCCGGACAGATCGCGTCCCTGTAGACCCCGGGCCACACCATCAAAGCCGTAAAGCGGAACAGTGAGGCGCGGGTACCGAGTGAACGCACCGGACAACCACGGCGCCGTGAACTCTAGGTGATGGTCGTAGTAGCCCACGCCCAGTTCTTGAGCCACCTCATGTGCGAGACCGAAACGACGCTCTAGGTAGTCCACGGCATCGTCCACGTCAGGAAGCCATCCCGACGTAGCGTCGACGAACGCCCGCAGCCCGGCAATCTCTGCGATACCCACGGACTCCGGCACCCTCGCGGACACAGTGTGGGCACCCATGTCATTGACGACGTCGAAGAGGTCCGCCTCGCGCATGCGCATCCTTGCAAGGACGCCGCTCTTGGGGCAGCTCGTGCGGCACACCATGAGAAGCATTCCGTCCGCCTTCAGCGTCAGCTTCAGCGACGGATGGTTGCGGTCGTTGTGCGCCGGGCAGAGCGCCACGTAGCCGTCGTGATCCTCCTCCACGCCGTCCAGTCGTCCCAGGATCTCCGACAGTCGCACGCGTCTCCCCTCTCCAGTTGTCCATGCGGAAGGGGCGCCCCGGAGGACGCCCCTGTCAGTACTTGGCGGGTGTGAGCCGCGCTAATCGATTGGCGCTACTCGTCTTCGTCGTAGTCCTCGTAGGTGACGGACTCCGCGCTGCCCAACGCGTCGTAGTTCCACGCGTGCTTGTCGCCCCGCGCCAGAGCGTGAGACACCCACCCGCGCGCCTGTTCGATGGTCATCTCCCCGCCCTCGTACTCGTCGCCGTCCGGGTAGACGGTGAGGGTGCCTGAGAACTCGATGACGACCTGCTTCACGCTGCCTCCCGATGCTGCGTGTCGATCAGCGCGTAAGCAGTTGGCGCGACGGACTGAAGCGCGTTCTCCATGTCCCGCAGACGGTTCATAAGCCGTACGTCCGTCGCGACGTCGCGAACGACGTAGCCGTCCGCCACGCCCTTCATGCGCCGCTTGACGACCGCGCACCCGAAGAGTTGGCCGGCGTGGATCGCCTCGCGGTTGGCCTGCGCGATGTAGTCGGACAGGGTGATCGTCTTCTCGGCCTTGAGTTCCGCGGCGTGGAGGTAGTAGCCGGAGACGTCACCGATGTCCTTCGCGCCCATCTGGACGTTCCGGTGCGCCGCCGGATTGTGGTGCTCCTGTATGTAGGCGGTCCAAGCGGACTCCCAAGCAGTGCCCTTTTGCTTGTTGGGGTTAGCCATCGCCACCGCCAACGTGCGCGGGAACGGTGCCGTTTGCCTTGCGGAGGACGACAACGTTGAAACCAAGCTGACCACTCTTGGAGTGCTCCGTCTCCAGGCGACCGTACGTGGCTGACAGGGCAATCCGCATGAGCAACCCGTTCTTACCCTTGTACGCAGTGCCCACCTTCACACGCCCGGTGGTGGTGGACGCGGAAAGGATGTAGTCACCCTCTTCGATCGTGACGCCGAACGAATCCCTCATATGTCCTCTCCCGTCTTCCACGGCAGTTGCGCCGCAGAGGTTCCGGCCTCTACGCGGAACAACAACCGCCACCCGTCCTCTGTGCGTGTGTAGATCTCGCCTCCGCGAGCCGCGTCGGACCCCCGATCCTCCGCGTAGGAAACTGCCGACATCGCACGGTGCAGCCCCTCGTGATACTTCACGGCAGGGGTGCGGCTCGGAACGATGGAGGCGTATGGTGCGGACTGAAGCCGCGTGCGGTACTGGGCGCACTGCTCTTCCATCTGCCGCGCCATCAGCCACCCCACTTACCGGTGTCGGGGTCACGCTCGTCGAACGGCTCCCACGCAAGAGACGCGCGCTCCACGTAGACTCGAACAACTCGACTGGTCTGCTGACGAGGGCAGGCGCCCCAGCCTCCAGCAGTCTCACGCGTTCGAGACTGCGCATCCCGACTTGCCTGGCGCCGGGCGTTCTCCGCTGACTGGTACGGTCCCCGGACGTCGTAGCGGACCTCGTCGGCCCACTCGTCCAGGTACATCGGAACGTCGTGTCGGTCCTTCCAGTGGTACGCAGGATTTCGCTTCCTCTGCTGGTACTCCACGACAGACCGCCACTGCTCCATGTCGTTCAGGTTGCCGTTGGTGGCCATCAGCTCCCCTCCCGGTTCATCACGTGCACGAACGCCCCACGTGCGAACGCCACGCCGGCCGCCTCCCAGTACTTCGACCAGTCACGGCGCTCCACGGCGTCGGGACGGATGTAGATCAAGTCATCGGGGCCAGCGTCGCGAACGTCGCCCAGTGCGGGGGCGGTTGCGGCCTCGATGACGAGCACGGCGCTCACTCGTCCTCCAGGTCGCCCAAGAGGGCTCGCGCCCGATCCTCTTCGGCCGTGGTCCCATACGTAATCGTGTGACGCAGTCCCACACGAACCGTCTCTAGTTCCATGGGCGTCAGTTCCACGGCCACCGACACAGGCTGAACCATCTTCGCCACGTGCCCTCTCCTCCTCTGTTGGCAGTGCTTCCACGCACTCAGCCCCGGGCCACGTGGGCGCCGGGGGCAGGGTGGGTCAGTCAGTTACGCGGGTGAGTGGGGCGTACTCCGCAGCGATGTAGAAGGGGTCACCAGCCCTCTGGTGTTCCGGCGTACGGCCCATGCAGGCGCGGACCTCGTCGCCAAACCGTGCGAAGTGCCAGACGTCGCCGTCACGGTCCTTGTAGCGTGCGTTGAGGTCGTAGGTCACGCCGTTGTGTTCGTAGAGGTCTGCGGCCCCCACGAGCTCCAGCTCAGCAACGTAAACACTGTCGCCGTCGTCCAGCTTCACCGAATACGGATGGGCTACCTCACCAAACTTACGGTCGAGGCCAACGCAAGTAACCGCACCCAGACGGCCATGCGTGCGGGAGGCGTGCACAGCACGCACCACCCGGACCCGGTCACCAACCTTGACGGCAGCGTTGGGCTTCAGGGCGTCCCCGCTCACGAGGGCGTAGGTGCCACGCTCACCCTTCATCAGGTAGTGGTTCGGGCCGTTGGTGTGCTCGAAGGGACCAAATGCAATCTCGCCGGAACCGACTGCCTGGTGCTCCACCTTCTCGCCCACGGTGAACTCCGCAAAGGGCTCCAGGTCCCGCGCCTTGTACGCCCGGTCGAAGTCCTCGTCCTCCCGCCGGACTGCGTACATGACATACGTACTGAACGTGCTCGTGATCGGGCCGTGGGTGATGGTGGCGACACGGCCACCCATGGTCTTGACCTTGTCGCCCACCTTGAACGTCTGCTCAGTCACTTCGCGTCCCCCTCCGCCGTGCCGATAACAACCATTCGGTCCGCTGCAACCGTCTGAACTGCGAGCGTCCTGCGCGCGATAAACCCCGAGTCCCGCCCCGTCGGCCGCACCTTGACGAGCGGAACGACGATCCCGGCAGCCGTGTTGGTCTCCAGCTCCAGGACCACAGCCTCCGAGAGGCGGACCACATTGCCCTGCCGCGTCGCGTAGGAGACGAGGCATCCGGGGCGGATCTCCGCTCCCGTGTAGTCGGTCAGGCGTGCCTTACCCATTGCTCTCCTCCGTGAATGATTCGTGCAGTTGGTCTCTGAGGAACCGGAATGCTTCGTGTGCTTGCTGCGGGCAGACGCCGTTACCAATGCGGCCGATCTGCTCTTCACGCGTGAGATCGGGAACGTCGGTAACCCACCCGTCAGGGAGGCCCATCATCCATTCCGCGAACTTGGGAGCCAGCTTCATACCGCCACGCGGTCCCCGCATAAGCGGGACCGGAGCCTGACGCCCCATGAAAACCTCCCAGCGGTACACGCACTTCGCGAACGGCCCCCACCATTCGGCCGGAGTGTGCGGGCCGTCGTCAGCCACGTCGTCCGGGTCGACGTTCAGGAGAAACACAACTTCGTCTTCCAGAGTCGGCCCGTGCCCGCCAGCTTTTCGCTTGTCCGGATGCTGCGCTGCCCCGTTGCTTGCCAGGTTTGCCGTCGGCGTCTTGAAGAGCTTTTCCGCCTTCTCCCGAGGAAACAGGCGAGCAAGGGCGGTAACAAGGTCGTCGCCGCCCGATCCCTCCCGGCCGCGCTTCGCGAAGTCCGGTCCGCGCGTGGCGTCACTGACCGTCGGAGACGGAAGGTGTGGCAACGCAGAACCAGCGGTCCCGATGGTGCGGAGCCCCGATGTCGGAAGCTCGCACAGACGCCCACGCTGCGTCATACCCGATCTGGTGAAGCGATGTGAGGACCGCGTCGAGCCCCCGATTTCGGATAGCTCCGACGTTCTCCAAGTAGACGTGTCGGGGTCGAAGAATCCGTATTCCTTCAGCAATGTTGAACCAGATTCCGGAGCGCTCACCCTTGATCCCCTCTCGCGGCCCTGCGTTGCTGATGTCCTGGCATGGAAACCCGGCCGTTACGGTCGTGATCTCCTCTTCCTCGTCCAGCAGTGAGGCCCAGTTCTGATACCGAACGTCGCCTATATTCGGAGCGTGCGGGAACCGGTAGCTCATCACTTTGCAGGCGGCCCCGTGCACTTCCGCCACGATGGTGACTTTGTCGCCCGTCAGGGCTTCGACCGCAATTCCCAGCCCGCCGTATCCGGCGCATAGTTCGAGAATTGCCACGGCGTCACCCGGCTTTGAACGACTTGAGGATGACGCCTGCCGGGCCATCGCTGACGAGCTCGTTCACGATCAGGTTGGATCCGTCGCGCTGGAATCCGTCAAAGTCGGCGTCCCAGTACACAGCGTCTCCGTAATGCTCCTCGGTACCGTTCGTCGCGATCTTCCGGGCCGTCGCCTCGTTGCCTGCGCGGACAACGATCGCGTCGTACTCGTCGTATTCGGTGGGGTCCGTCCGGAACACCAGGAACAGGGCCATGGGTTCTCCTCTGTGAGTGTGAATGTGTGCGTGAAAGGCGCCCGCCTCCCCGGTCAATGCGGGAAGAGCGGGCGCTAGGTATGCGTAAATAAGGTCAGGCAGCTGCGGGCAGGTCGACGGAAGAAGCCGCCTCGTACGCCCCGAGAACCTTGATCACCGGCTTGTTGTAAGAGACTTCCTGGCCCGCGCGCGGCCCCTTCTGCGGGGTGTAGCGGACGTTCTCAATCGTCAGCGTCGCGCGGATCTGCTGACCCTCGAACCGGTCCAGCTCTGCAAAGAGCGGGCCCAGAGCCTCGACAAGCTTCCATGAACCCGAGTTGAATCGGAAGACGCCGAGATCCGGCGCGTCCTGGAGGCGGAACTTCACGTCAACGGAAGGCTTCGGCCCCCGCAGCTTCTCCGCAGCCGTCTTGCGCTCCGCAATGTAAGAGGGGCAGCCACATGCCGTGCCCTTGTCCTCATCCGGAGAAAGGTAGGTGAAGCCGTCGCAGTGGTGCACGAGGCCAGCACCCGGCATGAACTGCTTGAAGCTCGCGTCGACGCCGTCCGGCTCAATGATGATGGCGACGGTGGATGCGTCGGTCAGGATCTGGAGGTTGTCCTCCTTGTCCGTCTCCCACTCCTCGGACTCACCGCCCAGAAGTTCCGAAATCCTTGCCGCAACGACCGGATCTCCCGTGGTCACCCGCCATTCATTCAGCGACTCGGGAACATCCTTGCCGCCCATCTTGACCATTCGGCCAGAGCGGAAACGGCCCACAGTGTCGTCCGCGAAAGCGGGACGCTCCTTCGGAGCGGCGTCGGGGTCGGCGTCCCAAATACTCGCAAGGTGATTCGCCATACGTGCATGCCTCCTGCGTGTGTGGTGTGCGCGGCGCCCGCAGGCGCCTCTACCTACCTAATGGGGCGGTAGCTCGAAGATGTGACAGCTGGAGCCCAACTTTTTCCGACGAGTTCTCAGGGGCCGTCGACGAGGACCACGACCGTCCCGCCCTTGCCGTCAGGACCCACGCACTCCAGTCGCGGAGCTCCGCGCATCGTTGCGCGGAGGTCGTCCTCAACGCCGGCCAGGTCATGGCGCTCAAACCGGGTGCGGTACGGACGCCCCTCCCGCTCTGCCTCGTCGTACTCGCGAAGGGAGTCGTACACGGGCCGCAGATGGGTGCTGTACAGGTCCCCGTCCGCCATGCACCGCCCACGGATCTGCCAGACCTCGTCAACGAACGCCCGTGCCCTCTCCAGGGACGCATCCCTAGACGCCACCATTGCCGCCCAGTCAGCCATTTGCGAGCCTCCAGAGGTCTCGGTCCGTCGATGACACGCGCGGCGCCTGGAGGCGCTTCCAGAGGTCTCCTGGCGTCACGTCCCCCGGTATGCGCCCGTCAGTAAACAGAGACACCCCCGCCAACTCGTACGCCACGTCGACAAGCTGCGAGCAGATGAGGTGACGCGAGTCGGCCACGTAGTCCCGCAGCCAGCGGGGGCGGATGTGCCAGTGAGCCATGCCGATGGAGGCGTAGTCGAGGAATGAGTACGGCGTCCCTACGAGCCGTCGGGCGGCGCCACAGATACGGATGCGCTCCGCGGCCGTCAGGGGGATGAGCCCCGTCGACCAGAGCACGGGAACGCTGGCGTCCTCCAGGCGGATGAGCTCCGCCCCGCCCGGCATGGCCTGGACGATCCAACCCGCGCCCACGTACACGTACGCGTGTTGAACAGGCGCCCGGTCGCCTACGAGGGCTTGGCCGGCGGCGATGAGTCGACCCGTGATTCCAGAGATCTGCGTCAGGGCGAAGTCTCCAGGGGTAGGGATGGTGGTCATCGCTGCCCCCACTTCAACCCGCGGAAGGTAGCGGGGACAGCTGGCGGGTAGACGTGCGGGCGCTCGTGGGCAATGAGGGCGTTGAACGGCTGCGGCGGAGGCAGAGGCCGGGCAAACTGTGCCTCCCACTCCTCAAAGAGGAGGCCCGCAAGGAACGGATACATCATCTGATCTCCTCTGCTTCCAGGAACGTGTATGCCGCGCGCAGGGCCTCAGCCCATACAGGCGCCCAGCGCGCTTCGGCGCGGAATCTCTCGCGCTCGAACCATTCGTGGTGCTCATTGAGGCGGCGCAGGGCAACGCCGGACACCGTGCGGAACTCCACGATGCTGTCCGGGGCTGACCTCATCCGCTCAATGTGGCGTCGGTACATCCGCACGCGCTCCCGCTCCTGCGCCAGTTGCCACCGCAGACAGGCGCGCAGAGCAACCTCAAAACCTCTGGGCTCACAGTCCATACACTCAGCTGCACGGCCGTGCCATGGGGTCTCACGGAACGCGTATCGGGGCGGCCGACGAACGCAGAGACCAGTGCACTTCAGGTCAGTCATGCCGTCCCCGCCCGCCCTTCGGATCATGGTCCCCGATGTACTGCGCTGCGTCGCGCTGCCGTCGCCGGTACTCGATGTCCTCCTCCAGTCGCGTCACTGCGCGCTGACACGCGGCCACGATGGCCGGAAGCCCTGCGGACTCTTCCTCACGGACGTAGGCGCGCTGATGGAACCGCGAGCCGAAGCGCTTCCTCTGCGCGCGTATCTGCACCTCCAGGCACAGGCCGTTGGAGCGCACCCGGTAGAACCAGCCGTCGGGCAGCTCCGGAGCTCCTGCGGCCACGAGCTCAGCCATGCTCACGCGTTCCCCCTGGTGATGGAGGCCAGTGTCCCGGCGAGCCACACGCCGGCCATGTGCTCCGCCATAGTGGACGACCACCCGCGCCGCTCCAGGTCGGCACGCATACCGTCGGCAGTGTCGAAGATGGGCTGTAGGACGCTGGTTACATCCATGAGTTGGGAAGACAGGTGAGCCTTCACTTCGTCGGGCGTTGGGCCGTGTGGCAAGAACATGTGTGTCTCCTCTCCAGGTGGTGCACGCGGGCGTTCAGGCGCGCCAGCTCTTCCGTGAGCAGGGTCAGAAGGGCCATCAGCTCCGCCGGTACGGGGATTTGGCCGCGCGCATCCCGCATCGAAGCGGGACAGTGACGCTCTTCCACAACCGCCAGGGCGTGCACGGTCTCAATGCGGAGACTCACGGGGTCGCCTCCGGCGTGATGATGCGTGCCCCGCGCCTCATACCCGTGACGAATGACCGCTTGTCCCGGGTGATGCCCCAGTCCTCCGCCCATACCTCGTCTGCGTCGCGCTGGATCGTCTCCGCGTTGCGCCGCGACGTCTCGCGCTGTACCTCCTCCAGTGCGTGGCTGCACAACTCCAGCCACTCGTCACCGTCGCGCTCGTTGACGAGCTCAGCCCATGCGCTCACGTCGATACCTCCGGGTCGATGTCGTCTGCGGCACGCCGGGCGCCCGCCCGATAGAAGACGCTGTTATCGCTGTAGCTACGGCCGTACCGGGCCTCAGCCATGGCCCGGATGTGCTCTGTCAGCTCGTGGGCATAAGCGTCCATGGCAGCCCGCATGTCGTCGGCCAGGCCCTCAAAGGCGCCACGGTCGGCAGCACGGAAAGCCAGGCCCATCAGGACGTCGCGGGCGGGGAAGGCCGGCACATCGTTATGGGTCGGCCCGTAGTTCCAACAGCCGGGCCTAACGGCTACGAAGCTGCTCGCACACACCCAGCGTCCGTCGCTCAGACGGGTACCGCAGTCCTCTGAGAAACCCTCAATGCGTAGGGGACGACCGTCAACAAGTACGGTGTCGCGGAGCTTCGGCTCCCTCACCACCCCTGCACCTCCTCCATGCGCACGATCAGCGCGTCCAGATCGTCGCGGTCCATGCGCACGGTGGCGATCGTCTCTCCGCGCGCGTTACGCGTTTCGAGGTCGTACTCGATACCAACGCGCCGCACGGTCACCGACGAACCGTCGGCCGTGTGAATGGTGGTCCCTCCGCTGAGCATGTGCGCTCTCCTCTCGTGTGGTTACACGCCGAAAGCCCCCGGCGCCGAAGCAACCGGGGGCTAAAGCTGTGCGTGTGTGGTTGGCGCTAGTTCATGGGGTTGAGGGGCAGGCCGACCGCAACCCAACTCGTCGGCCGGTCCGCTTCGTCCACCTCGTTCAACTCCAGTGCGCAGACTGGGATACAGTCACCTCCGTCGATGTAGTACCCATCCTCCGCAGCCGCCTGGATCGCGGCCTCAATCGCGCGGGCGTGCTCTTCGAGGGTCATACGTCGTCCTCCTGCTCGTACCGGCACGTCCGGTTGTCGCGGTAGACGTCCAACTCCTGGATGAACGCCGGAAAGTCTCGCCACCGGCCGTACTCGAATTCCACCGCTCCCGCAGCCGTCAAGATGTGAGCAGTCATGACGAAGTCGTCTTCGCGGGTGTACTCCGAGTAGCAGAGGCAATCCCACGCAGCGTCAGCGCTTGTCACATGCAGCTCAGAGACGGGCCCGTGAACGTCTACGTCATAGCGGACGTAGTCCCGGTGGTCGTGCTCGTTGGCGCTGGTCTCCAGCCACTTACTGATCAGCCAGGCGTTGACCAGCTCGTCTACGTCGATCACGCTCACCGGACTTCGATCCTCTCTGCGTCGTCGATGTCCTCCGTATGGATGCTGATGTCCCACGCTCCGGCGCCATAGGTGACGTTCGGCCCACCCACAGGGATGGCAGACCAGTAGCCGTCACCCCGGTAGTCCAGCGGAACGCAGATGATCCCTGATGGCAGGCGCAGGATGTGCCCCCGAACGTCGCGATAGAGCCGCGGGCCGGAACGCAGTTTGAATGCCATGGTCTCTCCTCCTAATGCGGGCCGGGGCACTGGCCACGCATGCAGCCGTGCGCCCAGCAGTAGTTAGGGCTGCGCTGCTCTTCCTCGCTCACTTCCGCCCCGGTCGCGCCGGAGCCTTCCGAAGCGGCGTTTTCGGAGCCGGCCGCACGCTAGGACGCTTCGTCTTCGTCTTCGAGTGGTGGTCAATATCGATTTCCACGCCGGACGGCTGAGCGGGTCCGTTGTCGGAGCCGCACGACGTCAGGAGGAGCGCGGCCACGATGAGAGCGCCAACGATGGCAAGGGCGGTGAACACCTTCACGCTGCCGCCTCCCACTTGCCCGCGTCGTGGTTGTCGAGAGTGACTTTGAAGACGCCCCGGGTCTGCGTGTGATAGACGCAGATGCCCTCGGAGTTCATGAAGCCGGGAGCGGCAACAGACCCGCAGTCCTTCAGGTGCAGGAGCGCGTTCTCGATAGCAGACTCACTGAACGTTCCGATGTACAGCACGGGCACGGCCCGGATCTGCCCCGCCAGCGACGAGAGTTCGGCGCGCGTCGCCATGGAGTCGAAACCGTCCTCCCCCGTCGTGAACCACCGTTCCGTGTTGAAGAGGCTGAAGACCTTGCCGCCCAGGTCGTAGCCGCGCTGGATCCCCTGCCCCCACCACTCTCCGAAGTGGAGGCCCTCGCCCAAGATCCGGACGAGGTCCGCGGCGTTGTCATAGACCCACGCGGCGAAGCCGTAGTTGTCCGTCGTCTTGCCAGGGGTGATGATGCGACGTCGGGACTGCGCGGTGAGCCCATACCACTGACCGTCGACATACGTCAGCCGGTCCGCGGGGGTCTCAGTCAGCTCGTCGTCGCGAAGCTTGCTGATGTGTATCGCGCTGTTCGTCCCGTCCAGCTTCTCCGTCACGACGATGTCCCGGAACAGCCGCTTCGTCTTTGGCCACTCGATGAACTCGTGCATCAGACGGCGACCGCCTTCCGCATGCGCCGCTGAACCTGGCGGATGATGCGCTCCAGCGCGTCACGGTCGTCACCATAGGTGGAGTACTGCTCGCGGAACCACGCACGCGACTCCCGGGCGAACTGCGTCGCGTCAGTTATCAGCGTCAGCCCGTCGACACTCTCCACGTCCTCGAACGGCGACGGACACGAACAGCCGGAGTCCGTACCCCAGAACAGCGCTCCGTCCTGAGCTCGTTCCCACACCACGAGCTTGTCGAACTCGTAGCTGCCCGAAGTGTCGACCTCTCCCACGGTCGACAGGCCGTACTTCTCCGGGTTGTAGTAGACGTTCATGTCGTAGTCCGTCACTGTCTCTTCCCTTCGTGTGCATGCAAAGCGGGGCGCCCGATACGGACGCCCCGCGTGTGTGGTTTGCGTTACTTGGCGGCGCTGCGTCGGGCCATCCGCAGCGACTCCACGAGAAGCACGCCCACAAAGGCCGACCAGTAGCTTGGGTGGGGAGCCGTCGAGAACAGCTCGTACAGCCCGATCAGTACCACCCACACAGGCAGCGCTTCGAGCGCCACTATGCCCAGAAAGCCCGCGTATACGCCGATAGTAAAAGCCGCGCCCTGATCACTTGCCGTCTGCCGAGTCGCGTCTCGCTCCGTCACTCGCTCTCCCCCTTCAGTCGTGTGATCTCGCGCGCCTGGCGCACGATGGTGGCGTGCAGCTCCTCCACCTCGTCCGGGTGGCTGTACCGGTCGCGAACGTACTCAGCGTTCGCCTGCGCGCCTTCGAACCGCGCACGCCAGTGGTCGCGCTCGCGCTCAACGATGCTGAGCGCTGAGCGGAGCGGGGCGGTGTTGTCCTGACGCTGTGCGAGGGACTTCCAGAGCTCAACCTCCTCCGCAAGGTCATCCCGCTTCTCTCGGATCTCGTCGACCACCTTCACGACTCGCAACATGTGGTCCGGGTCCCAGCGGTGTCCGGGCCCCTCGTCGATGTCCACGCCCAGCACGCGAGCGACTTCCGCAACGACGTGGCGAGCGTGGCCTCCAGACTCGTTCTCCCGGCGGACAGCCTCCAGTGCGGCCGTCTCCAACCGGTCGATCACTCCCCGGTCTGCGCCACCCTTCAGACGCTCAAGGGTGAAGTGGCGGCGCATTTGGCCTGTCGGACTGCCCAGTCTGCTCACGCTGCCCGCCTCTGCGTGCCCGTAACGAGCTCCCCGCCACCAGCAATGGGGCGGCCGACAACGGCTCGCTTGCCGTGGACTTCCCAGTCGAAGACGCCGCGCAGGTGGAGAAAGGTGTCGAACACTTCCTCGTCGCACTTCACCGGAACAAGCTGCCAGCCCTCCGGGCGGACGTGGAGAACCGCGCCGCCAACCGTGGCCGGCACAGGGACCGACTCCCCCGACTCCGCCAGGATGATGCGGTCCGCGTAGCGGTAGGCGGACAGCTGGAGGGCTACGGAGTCGTACACCCGCGCGGACGTCTTCCAGTCCAGAAGGACGACTTCGCCGTCTACCTCTGCGATGGCGTCGAAGGAGCCCGCGTACTTGTGTGTGTCGCTCCAGACGGTCTCTTCCAGGTGCAGGAAGCGCGGCTTGATCTCCGCAAGGAACTCCCGGAACCACCGGACAAACGGCTTCAGGTCTATGTGCACGGAGCGGTCGTTGATCTTCTCTCCGCGCGACATGCGCTCAAAGAGGTCGTGCGCCGCGCTGCCCAGGTCCGACGCAGCCGTCGTCTTCCGTCGGTGGGCGTTCTTGAGGTAGTCAACCGCGCCCTTCGGGTCGCGTTTGATCAGCTCTGAGACGATGTCCCAGTTGCTGACGGCCGCCTCTGCGGCCTCCTTCGCTGCCCAGAAGGTGAGGAAGTCCTTCGGCAGCATGCCCCCAACAGACGTCACGCCAGGAACCTTGATGTCCCCGTCGTCGGGGTCGATGTAAAAGCGACTCGCGCCGCGCTTCAGTGTGCGTACTCCTGCCATGCTGCCTCCGCCTCGTAGGTGCCTCTACCTACCTAATGGGGCGGTAACCGCAAGATGTGACAGCGGGGAGCAAGATTTTTTAGCTGCCTCCCTGGGATGGCCAAACTGCCAAACTAACCCCCTATTTCAACTTCTCTCTAACGCGTAGGGGAGAAAGTATAAATAGGGGGTTAGTTTGGCAGTTTGGCCACGGGGAGGACGCGGTCTGACGTCGACGACGAGGCCGCTACTCCGCTGACCTGCGCTTTCGTGTGTGGCGACGGAGCTTCGTCACGGCTGCCTGCACGGCGGCTAGATGCTCGTCCAGCTTGGCCCGCTGTCCGTCCGTCATGTTGCTGTCGATGACGTCTGTAGACATCTGTCCCAGAATGTTCAGTACGCCGGCACCGAGCCGCAGGTGGTCGGCCGTCGCCTTCTGCACGGCACCCGTCGCAGACAGGGTAACTGCGGCTGCTGTGTCCGCAGCTGCCGTCACAGCTGTCTTCCCCTTCTTAGGGGCCGGCGCAGCCGCGATGGCTTCATGCCGCGCCATCGTCAGTACTGCCGAGTCGCGCTGACGTCGCTCCCGCTGACGTTCTACGGGTGACGCCACAATCAGCCCGTAGGACTCCAGCTGTTCGTCGGAGTGATTCTCGCGAATGACCTTCGCAATGTGGTACCGCACAGTCGCCTGTACGCGGTCTTCTGCGTCAGGGCCGATGCCCGCCCGGCGGTAGACCTCCCGCGCCAGCTCACGGTACCCATGGCTAGTGCCAGTGACGTCAGGCAATCCGTCTTTGTTAACACTCCGCAGCCTGAGCGCTGCCAGCACTACCGCACAGCTGCGAAGGAGCGCTGTTCCGCGGCCCTCCACAATGGCGTGTTCTCTGACAAGGGCTGCTCCACGTGCAACGAGTGCTTCGGTCGACTCGTCCTCCAGCGTGCTGAGCTCAAGGACGGGCAGATCTGGGAGCCGAGGAGGAGCCTCCACAGATGCCCTCTTCCTCCGGGCGGGAGCAGATCCAGGCATGCGTGTATCTCCAAATGTGGGGGACGACGCGGCCAGGGTACCGCGCGTGTTGCACGCGGACCAGACCGCGCCCCCCGTACGCGAAACTTGTTACGTGAATTCCTTACCGCAGACGCCACAGATGATGGGGCCCGGCCTCAGTGCCGCAGGATAGATCTGGAAGCGGCGCGGCTCATCGCACTTGCACTGCACCGTGAGGCGCGCAGGTACTCCGCTCCTGTTCTCATCGGGGAGAATCAGGTGGGGCAGAACGTGCGGAATGACACTGGCTAGCTGCTCTACGTGGTCGGCGTAGAGAGCGACCGTGCCTGGCGTCAGTTCCGGGGTCGAGAAGCCCCGTCCCGCCACTCGCTTACGCCCCTCTGGCCAGTGGAGACCCATCTCCACGGCTGCATCAAGGAACGCCCGGTTGTGGTAGGCACCTCTTGTGGTGGTGTCCTGGATACCTCGACGCCAGCACAGTAGGTGGGCGGCCTCATGAAGAAGAAGCGTAAGCGTGGCCTCCGCCCCTGCTTTCAGGGTTTCGGTGGTGACGACGAGTGCGGAGACAGTCCCGTCGTCCTCCTCTCGCCAGCGCTCCGCGCCGTGGTTCGTCGGCGTCGGCCGGGGGGAGACGGCGATACGTACGTCTGGTAGCTCTGGCACTGAGTGCTGTACTGCGCTCCATAGGGAACGCAGTACCTCAGCCAGAGGTCCGGGTGAGGTCGGCATGTCCGGAGAATACGTCAGTAAGGGCTACCTATCTCCCTCCTCCGCGTAACGATGCGCGGAGGTCAAGAAACGCAAAAAAGCCCCTGCTCTCCCGTGTCAGGAGGGCAGGGGCTTCATGGTGATTACTGGCTACTCAGTGGTAGCCACTGGGGTGACCTTGCTTCGTACGCTCTCCCCCACGAGGACCGGGAGGACTACCGCGCCAGCTGCGGCAAGCGTCTGCGCAAGGCTGCCTGCCCCCAGCGCAGGGATGAGGGCGGATCCAGCCATCAGGATGGACAGGAGTGCGGCGCGGAGTCGGACGGGCTCCTGCGCGGCAAAGACCTGGAGACTGACGTACAGGCGGATGGAGAGATCACGGAACCACGTCACGTGAGTGCCTTTCGGGCTAGTAGATGCGCGCCTCATGGCGCCCGGATTCGGTGCGGAGGATACGGTCCGCAATGAGGTGCGTCTCGCGATGGAGGTCCGCCACGGTTCCGTTGTTGATCAGGATGTGGTCCGCGACGTCAGGCGGGATGGCCCCCTCCGACTCGTGGTCGAGGTGCGGGATGCCGGGACGGTCGAGGTAGACGAGCGTGAATCCCGCCCGCTTCAGGCTCTCCGCCTCGTTCGGGTAACGCACGTCTGTGATGACGCAGGGCAGGCCCGTGCGCTCGTCGACGTCAGCCACGGTGGCCAGCGCCTGGCGGAGCCAGAAGTCGGGGTCGATGGCGCGGACGGAGGCGCCCAGCTCCTGGAGGATGCGGCGGGCTTCCTCTGTCTCGTCCTTCACGCGCTCCCAGCCATAGAGCGCAACCTCATCAGCCAGGCGGTAATAATCGGCGCAGTTGTCGACCTCCACGATCGGGTCCAGCCGGAGCGCCATCTCCTTGAGCGGGTCCGCGAACGCCACGCGTCGGTATCCGCGGTTGTCCGTCAGCCACTTGCCCACAGTGTCCTTGCCGGACCGTGCGCGGCCAATCAGTCCGATGTGCAGCCCCATGCGGTCGCTCCTCAGTCGTAGATGTCTCTACGGACCTAATGGGGCGGTAGCCGCCAGATGTGACAGCTAGCAGCAAGATTCTTTTCAGTCGTCTCGTGAGGGGCGGCTGATCAGCAGATGCTCGGCGTCGTGGCCGGCCTGCCACTCGCGTACACGCGCTACGTCCTCTCGGACGCCGTCCACGTCGTCTCTGACGTCGTCGATACGTGCGTGGAGCGCGGCGCCAAGTGCATCTACTGCGGAGCGGGTGGCCGCCCCGTCCGCTTCTACTGCGCCCGTGGTCCGGCGGTGGAGCGCCAGGAGGGCGGGGATGGCAGCGACCACGGCAGCGCCCAGAACGGACGCGGCCGTGATCACCGCAACAGCAACTTCGGGGCTCATGTCAGGCGCGGACCTTGAATCCGTGACGGTCACCGAGGCGCGTCAGCGACGTCAGGCCCGGGATTCCGTCAGCGTCGGACCCGCGGTACCCAAGCGAGCGCTGCCACCCCCTGTACGCCTCCACGGTGAGGGAACCGAAGCTGCCGTCAGCCGCGTAGGACCGGGCGAGCATCCCCTCAGCCACGAGCGCCGCCTCCACGATGCGCACGTCCGCCGGGTGCGTGGTGCCGCCCTGCTTCAGGCCCGGGTCACGCCGAGCTGCGGCAACCACGTTGGCGAGGCTCACCGTTGGAATCGATGGCGTCGGAGTGGGCTTCGACGGCTGAGGCTTCGGCGCCTCCTTCGCGTACGCAGGGTCTGCGCTCTTGATGCCGTCAGCGAACTTCGGGTACCCGTAGCCGTACACGTAGCTGTCCCGGCGGACGCGGGTCTTGCGGTACACGCCGTCGCCCTCCGCGCCACCGTCGGCGTTGGTGTTGCCCTCGATGGTGTACACGTACGTGTCGTCGTAGTCCCGGACGATGCCGGTGTGGGTCCCACCGCCTCCACCGTAAAAGACCTGCGCACCAATCGCGGGGTACTCGCTGAAGCGGCCCCGCTGCTTGAACCACGCAACTGCCGTGGCGCAGCTGGCGGTACGCGGGTACAGATCCTGCGCCCCCGCCTTCATGGCGACCCAGCTGACGAACGTAGCGCACCACGCCTGATAGTCCGACCACTCCAGGCCGGGAACGGCCGGGCTGTACTTCTGCTTGTTGTTCCAGTGACCGCCTGCGCGGCCCTCGTGATAGCCGACCTCCGCGTCAGCAATGCGGATGACGTCAGCTGCGGTTACAGACATGCGATCCCCTCCCAGGGCATAGAAAAAGCCCCGACGTTGCGGGGCAGCTGTGCGGTGTTCGGCGTCAGGAGCCGGATGCGAATTGCACGCCGTCGAGACTGGCCCACGTCGGCCATGCGGACAGGTTCGTCAGGATGCCGATGCGGAGCGTTCCATCAGTGGCTACAGACAGGCGAGCGGTCTGGTTATTGCTCTGCCACTCCACGGCAATGGGCATGTCCTTGGTGACTGCCGGCCGAGCAGAGATCGGCAGCGTTGCGACGTCCAGCCATCCGTTTGCGGGTGACGTCACCATCTGCCCTCCGCCCGTCTTCTGGATAATCCCGCGAAGCTGGACCATGTCCCCGACAACGCGGAAACCGGGGTTGCCGGAATTCGCGGTGTAGCCCGTGTTGAACGTCAACGGAACCCACGGACCTGGCGTCAACGGCACCCACGCTGTTCCGTCGTACAGTTCCTTCCGCGCCTCCGCGATAAGGAATGTTTCCATTCCCGCAACAGGTGATGGAATTGCGGCGTTGCGCGCGTTGGCGTTGGCAAAACGGGTGTTGGCGAGTGGGACAAGCGACGCAACGAGTGCGGCCATCGCCGTTTCAATGTTTGGTGCGTCGGACAGCTTGGGGTACGGCACATTCTGAAGCAGGGAATCATATCCGGGCATAACTTCTCCTTCCGTCCTCGTCGGACGGTGGTCGGGGGTTGTCAGACGAGACGGTATGAGCCCACGGCGTCGAATTCAGTCCATTTGTTTCCGGTCGTCGGAAGCGTCGCGCTGTAGTCGCCAAGCTGAATGTCGCCGGTCGTCAGAATCGTCAGGACGCCGAAGAATCCGGCTGCTACCTGGACGGCGATCCGGACTTGTTTTGCGGGCCATGTACCGGCGGGGAGCGTCGCCACAGTGACACCAGCTCCCAAGGTCCCGGACATCTGAGATAGGCCAGCGAGGGACGCTGTCCCGTCGCCGTTGTGGCGCACTGCGGGCGTGTAGAAAGACGTATGCACCGCCCATCCCGAGGCGAGCGTCAGAGGCTGCCACGCCGGGTTGAGACTCGCCGTTGCGCCCTCTACCAGCCAGTTTCCGTCAGGGCCGCGTGTGACACTCACGATGTCGTTCACGGCTGCACCCTTGTAGGAGCGCAGGCGACGGACGCCGACAACAGGGCCAGTCGCCGTCGTAATGTCCACCGTGCCGTCCGAATTGACGGCCGTCACCGTAGCCGGCAGCCACGCAGGGCCGGACTGAATGACAGCCCGTGAGGCGGCGCGCTGAACCGCCTTTGTCATGCTGCTCACGATTCCGCCTTTCCGCCTCGGAGGGTGATTGATGAAGTCCCCTGAGCCGTCAGCGGGATGCTGACGGTCTGTAGGGTGAATAGCTGCTTTCGTCCGCCATCTGTCACCCGCACGCAGTCACCAGCCTCCAACGCCGGATTCGGCGCAGCCGTGATAGTGGTCTGAATGTTCGGAGCAATAGCGTCCGCCAGCATGTAGGTAGCCGCGGACAGGCACGCGCCCGTTGTCGTCAGCAGTGCCGAGGAGTAGTAGCGGGGTACGTGACCGTACGGGCCACCCCAACGGGTTGGGCTTGCCGGATCTGTGTCGTAGGCAACGGCGCTCACCGGCGCAGTGTTTGCCGCCATGTTCTGTCCCGACGCCACAACGGCGTTGAAAACGCCCGTTCGTGACATCTGCCGCGCGGCGTTTATGAGCGTTCCGCCGTCACCGTCCTTGATTTCCCAGACAACGGAAGCCGTATTCACATTCGGTTGGTCAGCAATGACGAACCGGTCCGTCGCATCGACGTAGACCTCTGCCGACATTGACGTTGCGATCTGGGCAACAGCGTCCCACCGGCCCCCCTGCGTGTCCCAGGTGGCAACGGCACATGCGGGATTCCTGCCATCTGACGTCGCGTTGACGATGACGGCCGAAGGCAGCGTCTGCCGAATGAGATACGTGATCGCATCAATACACGTTGCATAGCCGCGGGTTGAGGTGGGGACAATGAAGCGGTCGTCTTGGATCGCTACTTCGCTGCTCTTTCCCGTGAGCGTCACGGGCCCAGTGAGGGTGTCCCCCTGTGGCTCGTCGATGCGGAAAGTTCCGAGCGTCACCATCTCCGTGGTATTGCCAAGGGGAATCCCCTGACTGACCACGAGCGTCTGCCCGTAGACCGCCAGGGGATCCGACGCGGCCCACGGGAGATACTTGACGTCAGCCACCGTGAGCGCGAGTGAGCGCCTGACCTTCGAGCCACGGTCCAGGGTCACCATGCCGTCAGAGATGGGGATGTCCGCAGCCGTGAGCGCTCCGTTGTAGTAGGCATCTACGCGGGTGCGGATGGAATGACTGGACGGGACGGCAGCCAGGAATGCCGCGGAGACAGGACGCATTAGGAGATCTCCGTCCCGGTCCGCACATCCAGCCAGGACGCGTACTTCGTCAGCACCGTGTACCAGTCGGCGTATCCGTCCCGCACCGTCTGCCATGTGCGGTCCACTGCACCAGTCACACCGCCCACTGGCCGGCTCACCTCCGTGAGAGGTAGCGTCCAAGTGCGGTCATGGTGTCCGCCGTACTCGGATATGTGCGTCTCCGTGAGGTCACCCACCTGTGCGTACATGTCGCTCATGGCCCAGTCGGGATGCCACTGAATCAACAGCGTGCCGCCGGTTTCGCAGATCCACGCAACGGTGGTCGCTTCCTCCGCCGTCTCCGTCACGAGCGTCAGCGCTCCCGTGCGGCCGGAGCGCACGTCGGATATGACGATGGGAAGTGACGCACCGCGTACGGTGCTGACTCCCTGACGTGCAGCGCGCTGCCAGTCCGGAAGCGTGGCGACGGTAAGTGCGGCAGACCGAATTGGGTTCAGTGGGTCCTTCACCCACGCGCAAAGCTCCGGTGGAGGATCCAGCGTCAGGGGGTCGCTGATGTAGGACATCGACCCCGTGGGGCCCACGCTCCTGACCAGCCACGACACCGGAACGCCTAGCGGCGCCTCGTAGTCCGTGATTACCGCCAGATCGCCAGTAGGTGTGACGCTGATGATGTCCCCGGACGGGCCGCGTACCGGGTGGACGCTGCCGTCAGCGCCGAGACGCTGAAGGGTGTACGTCCACGTTGGCCCACCGGTTGTCAGACCACTGAGGGTGAGCTGAGCTCCACCTCCCGCGGCTGGTACCGCCTGAACCGTCAGCCCACCAGGGCCAACATAGATACGGTCGAAGTACCAGACTTCACCGGCCGCGCTTCCTGGCACGCTGATGGTGGCGAGGAGAGTCGCCGCTCCTGGAGGCGCGATGTCGGAAGCAGGGCCACCGAACCACACCGAGGAGCCGCCCGCCCAGTCGCCAGCTCGTGACCGGATGACCTGGCCGGCGGCGTTGTACCACGTCAGGCGACTCCTGAAGTTCCTCGTCCCTGTCCGCCACGCTGCCGGCGAGACTTGGTAGGACACGCCCGGCGTCACGGGCACTCGGGTGACGAGTGTCAGAGTGAGGTCTCCGGAGCCCGTCGCCGTGGCCTTCAGGGCGTAGGCCCCGTTGAAAACCTGCAACGTCGACTGAGCCACCGTGCACCCTGACGCCGTCCACCCCGAGAGATCCTGCTCGAAGTCAGCGGTGTTGTAGCCAATGAGGTTGCTCGTCATATTGAGCGGCGCCGTTGGCGCGATATACATCCTGTCGCACGCCCACACCTGCCCTGCGGCCGTAGCAGTCGGGCGGATGACGAGCCGCACGGATGCAGCCCCGGCGGGTGCCGTGGCGATGACTGCGCACCGGGTCCACGTGGCGCTAGCTGGCGTCCACGTGGACGTGGATTCGGAGAGTTTCGTCCCCCCAGCGTCGTACCACCAGAGCTCTACGCGCAGTGTCAGAGCCGATACCGACGGAGCCACCCACGCATACCCGATGTATTCCACGCCCGCCGTGACGGCTGGTCGTGCAGCGTTGTACGCCTGGACGTCACCGGCCGCCACTGACGTAACCGCCATGGACTGATACCAGTCCACTGACGTGGCGTACGGGGCGAGCGTGCAGTTCAGCGCAGCTGTCCACGCGCTGACGTCGACCTCTACGGCCTGCGTCAGCCAGTCAAAGAGGCTGTACGTCAGGGCCGACGGTTGGATCATCAGGAGTGCACGGTCGAGAAACCAGCTTTGTGCCGCAGCCGTCGCCGTAATCCGCACGACCACGAGGGCAGTCGCGGCAGTTGCCGGGGCCACGCCGCTTGCTGCGACCTGGCCCCAGTTGGCGGATGCGGCCGTCATGAGCGGGCCCTGTGTCGTGCTGATGAGAGATCCGCCGGAGGTGTACCAGCGGATCTCTAGACGCGACTGTCCGCCAGCGAGCGGGGTGTAGACCGACGCTGCGGACCAGTAGGTGACTCCAGGCGTGACAGCTGCCCGCGTGGCAATGCCGACCTGACTGTCTCCTGCGGCAGTCGCCTGCCAACGCAGCGAGAATGACCCGAGCGTGCCACCCGCCGCGCGAACCAACGAGCCCGCGTTGACAAGAGCCGTCCACCCGGAGGCGTCCGTCTCGACCGACTCCTGATTGTCGGTCAAGAGGTTGCCCGCGATTGCCACCATCAGGCGTCACCGCCCTCCGCGGGGTCTGGCTCCGTCAGTGGTTCCGCGGGTGGCTCGGGTTCGGGACCTATTGGTGGGTCCGGTATCGGGTCCACAGGGTCGCCCGGAGGAGGCGGGAGATCCAGCACACTCCCGCCGGGAGGTGGCTCCGGGTGGTCGCTCGGGTCTGTCGGAGGAGCCTCCGGTGGCCGGCCCTGATAGATGATCGGGTCGACCGTGTCGTCACCGGGCTCAGGCATGCGTTACCACCTTCCAGTAGTGATGTCTGCTGAGGTGCGCGCCTCGTGGGCCACGACCTCAGTGCGGACAATGTCTGTGATCTCGCGGTCTCCGACGTAGACCCGGACGTCCGCGTGGATATCGCCTCGTCCTCCAGCGCTCTGCACACCGCCCCAATTGGCAGCAATGCGCGACGAGTCGGAGTGCGAATAGACCTGCGCGGGGTGCATGAACCGCACGAGCTCCGGTCCCTGCTCCCCCACCCACGCGAGCTCACCGACGTCGGGGAATCCGCCCTCCGCGTAGCCGCCAGGGCGGTTGAGTGCGGACAGAGAGCCGTATCGGTGGATCGCGTAGTTGAGGCCGGCGTACGTATTTGCCAAAGGATCAACACTCACGCCGTACATGAAGGGCCCGGTACCACGGTACATTCCTGCGTACGTCTGAAACGTGGGGCGGATTACCTGCATAAGGCCCGTCGACGGGTATCCCGCCTTGGCATTCGAGTCGGTGAGGTTTACAGCCCGAGGATTTCCGCCGCTCTCTTGGTTCATCCGCCGGAGTACGGTGTCTGCCCATGTGCTGGGCTCGCTCAGCAGACTCAGCGCCTTGAGGACCGTGGGGCGCCAACGAGCCACGCCAGCGCCGCCGTTACCGCTAGAGTCACCACTTCCGCCACCGAAGCCTACCCAATCAAGTGCCTGGTCCTTCAAGTCGCTCACCATGGTGAGCGGCATTTTCGCCAGCTCAATTCCCCACTGTCCGGCGCCGATGCCCTTCAGCTGGTCTTTGATCCAGTCCTTCGCAACCTCGAACGCCCTGCCCGGGTGATTCAAATAATTCCACCCGGTCGTGAAGAAGTCTCCGACGTCGTGTGCCTTGTCCTTGAACCAATCAACGATGCCCCCGAGGAAATACCCCTTGACGCCTAGCGCCTTTTGGACGCCAGAGACGCCACCTGAGCGGGCAGCAGCGTTCATTGCGTGGACGTACTGAGGGCCGACGGCACGTGTCCACTCCGGACGCATAACTGCCTCACCACCACCCACGGCAATGATCCTGTCGTCGCGTCCGGGCGAGTAGCCCGACATTACGCCGCCCGTTGCGAAGCCCTCAAGATCGATCTTGTCTAGCTTCTTCGCTCCGGTGATTTTTGCGATGGCTGACCACAGAGGGACAATTCCGTGGTTGTAAACGTGGTCGATTATGAATCGGACAGGCTTCTTCGCGATATCCGCGACCTGATCCCACGCCTTCTTAATGTCGTCGCGCGCTGTGGCGAAGGAATCCGCCACAGCGTTGACACCCTGCATGATCTTCCCGAATGCTGGCTTGACTCCGTGGGTGTAGAGCCAATCCGCCTTATCCGCTATCGCACCGAAAATAGGGTCAACCGAGTGATCCCATAGCCACCGGACTCCGGCGCCCACGTCGTGCACTGCTCCGACAATGTGGGAGGCTGCGGGCGCGATGGCCTGCGTGTACAGCCACTCCGCCTTGCCGCCGATCAGGCCAAAGAAAGGGTCGATGACCTTTTCCCACAGCCACTTTGCGGCACCGGATATATTGTCGAAAGCCGGGTGGATCGCCTTGTCCCACAGCCACGTGAAAATGCCGCCGAGCGTCTGCACTGCCAGATATATAGGCAGGAGTGCCAAAGTGACCACGGCCGTCAAGAGCACCTGCGCCGCAGCTCCGATGAACCCGAACACTGGAGAGATGATCGTTTGCCACAGCCACGTCAGTCCGTCACCCACATGCCGGATAGCCCACGCCATTCCGTCAAACGTCGGCTTCAGAATGCCTGTCCACACGAGCGACACCACGGCGCCAATTCCACGAGCCGCAGCATCCACGGCAGCGTGGAAAATCCCCCAGTGCTTATAGGCGTAGATCAGCCCTGCGACCATGAGACCGACCACGATAGCGATTGCTCTAATGATCGGAACAATGCCCGTCGCATTGATCGCTACTGCCCATCCAGCCGTCACAAGGGTGGCCCCTGCTACTGCCGTCTCGTAGAGCGTCATAGCCCCAGCAAAGAGCGCCATCCCCAGCGCAATCGCCTTCTGTGCGAAGTAGATTCCCCATAGCGTCTGCACGAATTCCGGGGCGTTTACCGCAAGCCAGCTGATCGCCTTGAGTAGAGGCTCCAGCGTCGAAAACATGGTCTGCGACAGCGGAGACAACGCCTTTGCCACGTCCAGGGAGGTGCGGAAGATATCTCCGAGGAATTGAGCCAGGCCCGGCGACGTCGATTTGACGTACGCAAGGAACTTCTCAAAATCTGGCGAACCCTTCAGACTCGTCCCCCACCGTGCGAAGCGCGCGGTAATGCGGTCCGAATGCGCCGCAATGCCGTCCATGTGCGGCAGGAATGCGTCAATGATTCCTGCAACGCCCTTGACGACGTTGCCAAACGCGACGCCGAAGCCCACCACAGCAGGCTGTACGTTTTCGCGTAGATCCTGTTTGAAGCCCACCCAAAACGGCGTCTTCATCTGAGCTGAAGCGCGGTCCATGAGTTCCTGAACACCCGCCGCAGCCCCTAGGACAAGCGGCGTGAATCCCGGAAGACTTGCCTTAGCTCCGTCAACGCCTCGGGTGAATAGCGGCAGTACCTCCGGCTGGAGCGAGCGCGACCACTCATTGAACGCAATTTTCAGCCCTTGCGGGCCGGCGATGGCGTCGAACAGCTTGCGGCCTTCCGGTGTCAGCTTCGCAAGCGCCTTACGGTACTCGTCAGATTTGGATATCGCTTTCGTCGTGGTGTCCATCCCGGACAGCCGCGCGGACTCAACACCGCGCTCCGCAGAGGCAATCGAGTCTGCCGCCGATGCCTGAGCGTTTGCCGCAGACTGCACGGCGTCTGACACACGACGCTGAGCGTCTGCAACAGCCTTCAGGGACTCGCGTTGCTGACGCGCGGCGTCGCGCTGAGCGTCGGCAACGGCCTTCGTCTGGTCGGCCACGTCGCGCTGAGCGGTCGAAAGCCGCTTAGCGGCAGCCTTCACCGCGTCGTTGCCGTCGACACCCGCAACACGCTGCTTCGTGGCCTCCACGACCAGGCGCTTGTAGTCCCGTACCTGCTCATCAGCGTGCTGCTTCGCCTGATCGAAGGCGAGCTGCGCCGCCTCCCGCTGAAGGTCGGTGGCCGTGGGGTCGGCCATAACGCGCTGAAGCTCCTCCTGCGCCTGCTTGACGCGGAGGGTTGCCTCCCGCTGATTGAGCTGTCCGTCCTTCAGCTTGTCGTTCAAATCCTGGAGCTGCTGCGCTGCCGCCTGTCGGGCGTCAGTGAGTGCCTGCTCCGCAGCTAGCGCGTCCCGCTGTGCGTCAGCAAGACTTCGCTCCGCTCGGGCAACCGCCTCTGCGGACGAGCGACGCTGATCCGCAGCACGCTGCTGAGCATCCGCGAGCGCGCGTTCCGCGTCCTCGACTGCTCTATTCGCCTGCACAATGGACTGCGCGGCACTCCGGTGCGCAGCTGCCAGCGCCTGTTGCGCGCCGGCCATCTGAAGCGCTCGCTGTGTGGCCTGGATACCGGCGGTCGACCCTGCGGCGCTTGCGGTCGTGCTGTCCTTCTCTGCTGCGCTCTTGGCCTGGAGAGCCGCCGTAATGTCGTGGATCGCGGGCACGGCCACGAGTGCCAGCGCTCCGACACCTCCCGCGGCTGCTGTCGCCATCGAGGCGATTGCGCCTAGCCCAGCCAGGCCTACGGGGATGGCGGGTATCGCCGCTAGTACCGCCATCTGGATACCAAGAGCCATCAGCGCGGAACTGGCCTGCGACGTGTCCGCCAGGGCTGTGATCCTGAAAATCTTGGTGTCGTCAGCCTGCGCCTGGAGGGCCGCCAGCTGTGCGCTCGCGCGTGCAGCGTCTACGCGTACATCGATGTCCGCCGACTTGAGGGACAGGACAGCTAGCCGGGTCTGAATCTCGTTGATCTTCGCTAGCGCTTCGCCTGCGTCTACGTCGATCCCAACGCGCGCGTCGGCCAGTGCCGCAAGCTGAGCACGCAGACTCTGTATCTCCGCGCGGGCCGGTGAGGTGTCGGCGTCAACGTTGATGTCTGGAAGGGATGCCTGCGCATCCGCCACGACTGCGCGCAGCTTGGTGCCGAACGCGCCGTCTACCTCCAGGGCGACAGTCTTCCGACCACCCACCGCTGCAATCTCGGCCCGGATCTCCGCAAGTGCCGCGCGAGCGGTGGCAGTGTCGGCGCGAACAGCTACGTTCGGGTGTTGGGCGCCCAGCTCACGAAGCCTCGCGTCAAGGCGCGTGATCTCCGCTTCCGCGGCTTCCGCGCTGACGTCGATGCCGACGCGCTTGTTTGAGAGCTGTTCCAGCTTGGCCCGGATGCGGGCAAGTTCGGCATCAACGCCCGTGTCCCCGAGCCGGATATCCAACTTCGGCATGGCCTTGAAAGCTGCTTCCAGCTTGCGCCGGATGCTGCGTGCGAAAGCCCCTCCCGCATCGTCGCCCTGCTTACCGGCAGCTCCAACGCCCAGCTTCCCACCCTGGTTGATGGCTTGCGGGATGGCGATAACGATGTTCTTTGATATCGCCTCCCCCATCTTGCGTCCTGCCTCTTCACCAACCTTGTCGGCAATGGGGAGGATGAGGGCTTTCAACTTCGTATGAAACTGCGGAACAATCGGAACAACGTCAACGGCGGCGCCACCGACAATATCCAGGTCACTCATTGCGCCTCCCGGCTCTCATCTCTGAGCCGTGGGTCAAGCGCACGGCGCTGCTCTTCTGTAAGCTGTTTACGGGTGCCTGCCGACGTCGACGGGGTGATTCCCGGGCGTGGAACAGGGTGGAACTCCGGCGGCTTTCCGCCCGCAGCTGCGATGGCCACGCCACGGCTGAGTACGAGCTCGTCTTTGATGCTGGCGAGCAGCATTTCGACGGAGCTCCACGGGGCGAGGTCGGCTCTGTAGTCGGCCGATGCCTCCCGCATTAGGTCGGGGTCCGTCGCGTTGCGGAGCGCGGTTTTGGTGGCTGATTCCGGAGGGAGGTGGTCTATCAGAACGCGCAGCCGTCGGAGCGACATGCGTCCCCGATAGACGTCAAGGAGGTCAATCCCCCGCCACGCTAGATCCGCTTCTAGCGCTTCCGCGTGCTCCGCGAGGATCGCGAGCGTGCCGAAGACTTTCCCGGGTTCTCTCCGGCCGCTTCCATAGCGGAAGTAGAAAACTCGTTGATCTCTTCAAGGGTGGCGTCCAGATCAATGAAGATCTGAACGTCATCCTCGTGCAGCACGCCCGCTGCCCACGTGTCGTAATCAACGACCCGCAGTGCACGGAAGTGCGACGGCCGCCACTTTGTGACCGGGCGAATCCGCAGGTCAACGTCATTGAGAGGCACCGTGAGGAATTCCTCCGTCGCCTCGATCTCCTGAGCGTCAGCGGGGGTTACGTTGGTCATTGCGCGGGTCTCCTAAGTTTGTGGATGTGCGCGGGTCTTGTGGAGCTGAATTGGGAATGAAGCGGGACCCCGGACCCGCGCGGTACAGGGTCCCGCTGGAATGTGAGTCAGGGGCCGACAGGGAAGAATCCGGAGACGTCGACGCCGCCGTACTTGATGTAGCGCTTCACGGCAGCCGCGTTCGAAGTGCCCTTGAAGAACTTGAACGTCATCTGGACCGACATAACGTCTTCCGTCTGGGGCTGCTCGTCACCACGGTCAGAGACCTGGCCGTTCGGCATGTAGAGCCGCATGCGCTTACTGCCGTCCATCGTGTCGAAGATGAAGGCGTACTTAAGGTCGGCCGGCTTGTCGGGGAGGTCGTACGACGCAATGTCGGTCGTCGGCTGAAGCGCCGTTACCGCCACGTCGTCGTAGAGGCTCCGGACGAGGGGGTTCAGTCCCTCCAGGAAAGTAACCTGCGCAGACTTCGTTGACTTCGTCCGCAGCGTCCGAATCGCGTCAAGCGATCCAGCCGCGTTGACGTCCTTGGACTCGCCCTCAATCTTGAAAAGGCCACCCTCGGTAGTAACCCAGCCAAGGCACTTCCAGCTAGCGGCCGGGTCGGCAAATGCCGTCGGTGCGGCAGTGTTCGCCGCAGCCAGGTACACGAGGTAATCGGTTGCGCCGAAAGTCAGATCGGCATTACGGGTATCCGTCATCAGCCCTCCAGGGCATGCGAAAGACCCGAAATGCATCGGCAATTCGGGTCAGAAATTCAGGTGGTTTAGGCGTCCCGGAGGCTCACGGTGTACGTGGCGCCGCGACGGTGGATGCGCTCGTTCGCCCACGGCTGCCGAGAGGGCCCCGCGTCGCACCGGACGTCGCGCACTACGGCGCCGCCTGCGGGCCCTCGAAGAGCCAGGAGCGCATCCCGTACCGTCAAAGCCAGGGTCCGTGCGCCATCTGCGGAGCTGGCGAACACATCGACTGCCACCCGGGGATGCGCGGTGAATCGGTTGTCAGGGCCGCCGATCCGTTCCACCCGGATCATGGGGAGGACGTTCTCCAGGTCGTCAGGGGTCTCAGCCGCGCTGAACACGCCTGTAGCTGTCTCCAGCCATGGCGCAAGGACAGTTTCGATGTCACTCACGATGGCCTGCCTTGACGTCGTCGATGCCCTTGCGGAAGGGGCTGTATCGCTGGACTTTGCCGTTGCCGTACTCCACGGCCCGTGCGTACGAAGCGGTGTTCACCACAATGGCGCCTGCACGGAGAGCGGGCTTCCCGTGGAAGGGGGCGTTCTTCACATGTGTACGCACTTCGAAGCTGTCCCGGTACAGCCCGGGGTGTGGGTCTGCGTCCGGGTCGCCAACGGGAGCGTGCTGTTGCGCCGCTTCCATGATCTTGATTGCGGCAGCCAGGCAGGGCGCGTGCAACCACGGGCGAGTCAGCATGCGTCCGATGCCGTTGAACCGACCGACGTAGCGGGAGCGGTAGGTCATCCGGTCACCTCCTCTAGCGCCGCCTCTACGCGGGCCAGGGACGTCAGGGGGAAGACCAACGGGCGGCCTACCACCTCGTACGCCTCGTAGTCGGGTGCGCCTGGCGTCCCACGAATGATGCGGTCAGCGGGCCGTACGTCGGTCCCGAGCGGAGCGGCAAACACCCTCCGCGACGTCACCACGGTCGATGCGTCGTGCTCTTCCGAGGACGAGCCGACCGTGACGCCGTACGGACTCATTACCGCGCAGCGATCGACCGTGATACGGACAGGTGGGCCAGGCACGCGGGTGCCGGCAGAGTCGCGCGTCCACGGGCCGGGCCGCTCAATGGTCCACGTCTCCGACATGAGGGCAGAGATCAGGCTCATGGCGACGTCCAAGAGCATGTGGCGGAGGTCGTCTCCACGGGGGTGATGTCCAGCGACGAGGCGCCAGACGCCAGACCCACGGCGCGCCGAAGGCGACGCCGCTCATCAGACGTCATGGCCATGCCGATCTGCGACGCGAAGTAGCTGACCAACATTCCGCCCGCCTGCTCGGAGCTCACACCAGCCGTGTTGACGAGCACCCGCGATGCCATAGCCAGAGCGACGGACGCCACGCCAGGTTGCGGAGGATCGGTGATCCGGTCCCCCACCTCCCCAGCGATGGCGTCCGTCGTCATGAGATCGATGACGCTGAACTGGGCATCGCTGTATGCCCGCCCGGTCAGTGCCTCCAACTGAGCTCTACTGATCAGTGGCATTGGCGGGCGCCTTCCGTCGGGGCGCCGCACGCTTGACCGGAGCCTTTACGGCGGGCTCCGCGTGACGTTGCGCGGAGGGTGGCACAGACCACGCCTTCGGGTTGGTGATCAGCTGCTGTGCCCACTCCGGGACGTCATCCGCGGGGCCGAACACGTGGGCCATTCCGTCGGCGTCCGTCACGTGAACGTACGTTGCCAGGGTTGCCATGCGTGAATGCCTCGCGTTTCGAGTTAGAGAACGTCAGCCTGGAAGGTGAGGTCCGGCGCCGCTACGACAGGGAGCGCGATGGCGGTCGCCCGGGTCCAGACGGTCTGTGGGTCCTCGCTCTTGTAGGCACCGACGGCAATTCCCGCAGCAGACCCGGCCAGGCCGTAGCGCGGATCGTCCGCCTCCACCGGCACACCCCAAAGGGTCTGGCCCACGGCGTCACCGAACTCGGGGAGGAACAGGATCTTATCGACGGGAGTGACTCGCGTTGGGGTTCCGTTCACGGAGACCTGCGCGTCGTAGATGATCGGCTGGGGAATGTCGAAGTCTGAGAAGACATTCGACAGGCCGTCCTTCGTCAGCACAGCGGGCGTGGTGCCGTTGCTCGCCGACATGGAGAGAAGCTGGGCATTGCGCCGGAGGGCGTTCCAGATCGTCCGCGACATCAGCGTGTACGCAGGGAGGCGACCGTTCGTCGCGACGTAGACGTCCAGCCACGTCTGAAAGTCGTCGTATGCCTTCGCCGTGGCGTAGGTGCTCCACGGAGTTGACGCCGTCACGGAGTGCGCAGCATTGCGGCCGAAGTCGACCGACGCCTGAACGTTGTTCTCGTTCAGGGAAACGCCAGCCGAGAACAGAGCCTCACCGCGAGCAAGTTCCATTCGCGCTTCGATCTGACGGGCCAGACGGACGCCGTCGTCGAGCATGGCGTCCCGGATCTCAGCGTTCTGCGTGTCGACGTTCCGGCGCCGGATGCGCTCGTACTCGCCTACGGGGATCTTCCGCGAGATAGGAGGCAGTTCGCCGCTCACGCGCGCCCCACCGGGCCGGACGCCGACGTCAGACGACGCGTCGTAGGCGCGGAAGGTCGCAGCCTCCGTCAGACCGCCTCCGCCCCGCGTGAAGCGGTAGCTGAGGTCATTGATGGTCCGATTCGGAAGCCAGCGGTCAAGGGTCTGCTCGTTCTCCGGGCGGTCGGCAAGCGCCGCTCGCGCATACCCGGTGAGCTCCGCGGGAGTCGCGAACTCGTCAATCAGCTGCATGGGTTACCTCTCTCAGACGAAAAGGACGCGGGCGCCGAGATCGGTCTTGCCTGCGGCGTCGACGGCGACGGGAAGCTTGGCCTCCCGGATTGCGCAGTGGACGAGCATGGAGCCGACGGCGCTGGACAGGGTCGCGCCCCGTCGCGTCACGACCTCAACACCCGTGAAAAGGAAGCCGACGCAGGTCTGACGGCCGTCGGTCTTGGTGTCGTCGTACAGGCCGTACTTACCGGACGCGGTAATCTTGCCGAGCGGAAGTCCACTCCTGATGAAGCCGTCCGGGTAGTGGGTGCCAGCCGTGAAGGTGCTGACGTCGAGAGTCACGCTCAGGGCAATGTCAGTGCCGTGGTCGCCCTGGAGCCAGTCCCGTCGATCCTGGCTGAACGACTCGGTAATGAGTCCGAGATTCATAAGTGGTCCTCCGGTATGGGTCAGTTCTTGTTGTGGCGCTGCTTGTAGAGCTCCGCGCCTGCGTTCACGTCGCGCGTGCTGCCCCCCGCGTCAGAGCCACGCGGACCACCCGAGCGGGGCGGAGGCGTCGTAGTGCCTGCGGGCGCAAAGTCCTGTAGCAGCTGAGCCGCACTGGCCTCCAGCTCCTCCTTGGTGGAGCCCCGGAGCCAAGCGGCCTGCGAGGAAGTCAGCTGCTTGTCGGCCGCAACCTGAAGCTTCAGGAGCTCCGCCGTTGCGGCAGCTGCCTGCGCAGCGTTTGCAGCCGCCAGAGCCGCAGCGTCATCGCGCTCCTTCTGGAGTCGCTGCGTTTCGGTGAGTTCCGCCGACTTGCGGGTGTTGAGTTCCACCTCAGCCGCGCGCAGTCGCTCCAGCTCCGCAGCGTCGGGGGCAGCGTTCGCGCGCTGTTCGTGCTTGCGGGCGTGGTGCTTCCAGTACGCAACCTGATGGGCCGGGTCCATCTCCGCGACAGGCTTGCCGTCCGGGTAGCCGTGCTCGTTGAGCTGAGGAGCGCCGGCGCTGGCCCCACCACCTCCGCCACCCTGATTGTTCGGGTCTGACTCGTAGAGGGTCCACGGAGACGAGGCGAGCGTTAGCAGATGACGACGCGAGTGAGCGTTTCGAAGCATGCTGAATTTCCCCTGTCGGGAGTCGTCGGCCCATGTCGGGCATGACAAAGGGACCCGCTGCTGTAGCGGGTCCCTTTGGGGGCTATGTGCGGTTAGAAGACTCTGTCGTCAGGTGCGGCCGTGACCTTGGGTATCAGTGGCGGCTCCCCGCTGACGTCAGGTGCGGGTACGGCAAGTACGGATGCCAGAAAGAGCGCTGTCTCATCCGTACCGCCGACGGGTGTGTACGTGGGCCCTGTCGGTGTGAGAGGGATATCTCCGGACGCGATCACCTTCACGGACATCGCAGTCTCTCGGTCCGCGGTGAAGCCGCCCGCGTACTCTGCCCAGCGTTGAGAGTCAGTGCGGGACTGGACTCGCCATGCCATTGCCGACCCTCCTTAGAGCAGTGCCAGTACTGCAAGCACGAACGCCTGCAACTCGTCATCACCAAACTTCTTCGTACCCCTACCGTAAAGGTCTTGCAGTCCTACTTGGAAGACCTCGGACGGCGCCTCGGCGGGGTCTTCCATGAGTGCCTCGTACACCATCTCATACGTCTTGCCTGTGTAGGGGTCGGCCCATTTGTCCTCGTACGTCATTTCCTTCGCCGCAGCGTCGTAGTACGGCAGCAGGTCGGCCAGGTTCTGAGGCGGAGGCAGGGTGTCCCCAAGCATGTTCCGGCGCCGTACAAACGTGTACTCCAGCTGCTTCAGACCCGGAATGTACTGCTCCATACGATGACCCAGCTCATGTGCAGCCACCTCGACGGCACCAGAGCTGAACGCCCCGTCGTACGTCGAGTAGTCCCACGTAGAGAGTGCCATGACGTCGTCAGACGAGCTGTAGAACGCGCGCTTACTGCCGACGACACGCATCGTCTTGCCGTGCATGACGCTTAGCCAGGCCGCCGGGAAGTGCGTGAACGCTTCCTCCAACTGCGATTCCCAGTCGATGGGTGCACCATGGGTGCCTGGGAAATTCAGCTCACCGACGTCTCCAAGCTCCGCAGGCGGAGTGCCGCCCATCTCGCGGATGCTGGACACGTACGCATGGACGAACGCAGACTCTCGCGTCGCTATGGCCCGTCGTGCAGCGCGGATGTCATCCGCGGAGCTGTCCGGTCCCAGCGCGTCGAACGCTACGCGGAGTTGCTGAAGCGTCTCATCCTCATCCATCGCTCTGGACAACTCGCCATGCAGCAAGCGGCCAACGTCGAGAACGCGGTCAAGATGCTTTTCGTACGCCTCTGGAGGCAGCTTGTGACCTCCAAGGTTCGCACTCCGGTAGTCGTACACCGACTTACCGGCGTCCGGGTCCCAATGCATCCGGTCGTTCGTCCACCCACTCCGAGTCGACGGGATCTTGCCCTTTGCACTGTCAAGCTGCGCACGCAGTTCGTCCGAGATAGACGCCTGTGGGGTCACGGGCTCCGGCGTCCCAGTGTTGGGCGCCGCCTCGTGGTTCCCGCCACTGGGGTGGTTACTGATCTTGTCCGGCCCGGTGAACTTCTGCCCGCGGAAGCTGAGGACTGGTCCGATCTCCCCATGCTCGTTGGAGATGAGGACCTGTCGGTAGTCGACTGCGCGTCCTCCGCGGTCATGGGTGCCAAGAGCCTTGTCCACAGCGCGGTGGATCGCGTCTAGCTTCGCCTCATCGATGACCTGGCCCGGATCCTCGTCAGCCGTGACGAGTTTGACGAGGCAGTCACACCCCGGATGGATCGGAGCTAGCTCTCGCTTGTGGTAACGCTGCGTGGACGCGATCATGCAGAGCGCACAGTCGTACTCGCCTTGCAGGACGCGCACCGTGTAGGTGAAGCGCGGCATGTCTTCGCCTACCGCCCGCACAGTGTGCGTGCGGGCTAGCTGGAGGTCTGTCTTCGTCAGCGTCTCTAGGCGGTGCGCTCCGTACTGGAGCGCCACATTCAGATCTTCGCCGTCCGCCAGCGCTGACCACACTTCCTTGAACGGGCGCCGGTAGACGTCAGTGGGGTCAACGCCCCTCAGTGCCTCCCCTGTCACGCCGTCCAGGTCGAGCGCCACACGCCGGGCCCGGGAGTCGATGTCGCGATACAGCTGCTCCAGATACGAGGCAGTGAGGCTCGCTACCTGACGCTCGCCGGCAAGGATGACGGGAAGCGCTTGGCGCTGAAAGCGGGCAACGTCGGCCCCGCGCCAGGATCCGAGACCGGTCCAGGAGCGGTTAACCCGCCCAAGAACTCCGGTCCACACACCGCGCACCGCAGTGCCGTAGCGTCGGTCAAGCGGCGATAGGCTCACGGGCGCCACTCCGTCCGATCACCGCGCGGGGGTCGGTGGGGGGCTGCGCCGGGCGAAGCGGTACAACGTCCACGCTCTGCTGAGCCGCCATGGCGTCAGACGCCCGGTCGATTTCCATGCGGTCGATCTGTGTCGGGGTGTACCCCAGATCCTCCATGCGCTGACGCCACGGAACGCCGGCCGACTGCTTCTTCACAGCAGCGTCAGCCAGCTCCGCCACCGTGCGGGACTCAGGGTCACGCCAGACAGTCTCAAGACTGAAGTCCGAGGCCCGCTGCTCATCACCCGCCGCACGGAAGGCCAGGCGCATGGTGTCTTCCCACGACTGGCCGAAGTCGTCGCACTGGTCGGAGACTTTGGCTACGAGGCCAGTCTCCGCGGCCTTTAGGGCGTCGCCGGAGACATTGACTACCGCACCGATCAGGTAATGAGGAGGGGTCTTGCTGATCGCGGCGAGATCCTGAACGGCAGCCTCCACCGCCCGCACATACGGAACCAGGTCCGTTGCCGCGAATTCTCCGAATTTCACTTCGGGGTCATCTGTGGTCCACAGACGCCGGATGTCCAGCTGGAACGGCTCAATCTTCTTACCGGTGATGGGGTCTTCATCGACCTCCAGCCCGGCGGCCCAACGCTGCCGGAAAGCACCGTACTTCATTGCTCCAATGAGCATGATCAGGGACAGATTGATGCGGTTTTGCGTGCTGAGTACGTCCTCGTGTTCCGCGAATCCGTCACGACGCAGAACGCGCCGGTTGATGAACGGGATCAGTGGAACAACCTTCAGGTCGTTCGGTCGCTGACCATCCGGCGTACTGGGCAGAGAAAGTGCGTCCCAGCCGCGCAACTGGGCAGCGTTTCCAGAAAACACTGGCCCCTGCGACTTCGTCACGAAGTCATGAATCCGGTCTGGCGTCCAGAGAGTAGCGCGGGTGTTTCCGGTCCAGTCGTCGCGCCACATCTTCAGCCCCGCAGCTAGCTTCCTGCGGTTTCCTGGGACATGCTCCACGACTACCTGTCGCGGCGTTTCATGAGTCAGTACGGGAGCGCCAGCATCGCCCCGCTCCACAAGGACGAACGCACGTCGCTGCGTCAGGGCGGTGTAATGGACGAGCCGGGATTCCGCACGCATGCCGTTTTCACGCCAGATCCGGTTGGCCTCAACGTCCGCCACACTCGGTGAGCTGTCGTCCCCACTGGACCGGAATCCAGTAACGTTTATGCGCTCCGACGGGGAATCTACGACGAGGCGGACCCAGTTGGTACGCGCGTCCTTCATCCATTCTGCAACTTCCTTGGGGTCCAGCCCCGGCACGTGCGGTAGCGGCGCCTTACCTTCGGCGTAGCGTCGAAGCGTGTTGAGACCCGGCTCAATCTCGCCATCCGCGTCGCGGTAGTCCTCCCGTTCGTCAATCAGCTTCTTACCAAGACGCTGAAGCCACCAACCGGGAGACTCCACCTTCGTTGCATCGATAGGCACTTACGGACCTCCCTCAGAAGGCGACTAGACGACCGGACTTCTTCTTACGCTTGGTAATTCCTGCCGCCACGGCGTCCGCGCGGCACTCGTAGGCCAGGACTGCCGACATGGCGGCGTCGATTTTCTTTGGAGACTTCGGGTGCTCCTTGCCAATTCCCATGTGCCGCGTGCCCATCGCCTTTCGGCGGGCGTTGACGACGTGGCGCGTCAGGGCAGCCCCCAGGACGAACACGGGGCGCTCTGCCTCGTCTTCGTCGGCGGTGTTGGCGTGCGACAACTCCTTGCCTTCAACTGCCTCGTGGAAGCGCTGAAGCGCCGTTTCCATGGCCGTCGGACGGTTGGTCCACCACTCCAACGGACGGGCCTGCACGGCGCGTACGCGGAGGTCAGGGCCGAAGTCGGCTGTCCACCGGTCTACGTAGTCCTGCCAGTGAGGCGGGTCGCAGTAGAAACCGCAGACGTCGTACGTCTCGAATGCGGCGGCCACAGCAGCGTCAACCGCTTCACGGTCCACCTGCCAGTTTTCGCCTTCCGGCCCTTCCGGTTTCTCCCAGACCCCAAGGAGCTGAAGGTGCCCGTCAGACACGCGAGCGGCGCACAATGCTGTCGCGTCGTCTCGGATGCTCCCGTCGAAACCCAAGGTGATCAGCTCACCCGGGGCTATCTCTTCCGCCCGCCGGCAGAGGCTCCAGGCGTCCGGATCCATCCACGCGTCCGTCGCAACCGTGCGGGAGTTGAGGAAGTAGCGCTTGCCGTCAGCAGCATCGTTGCGGGTGTCGTAGAAGTCATCTACGAGGGAATCAAGGTCCATCCACTCCATGGCGTCGCCATAGGCGTCCAGGAGCGCGGCCCGTAGCGCGTCCTCGTTGCGGAGATCAGCGCACTCGCCGTACCGGTGGTCGTACATGAGCCGAGCACGACCACGCTTCTTCCGGCCGGAGCGTATGGATTCCGCTTCCTCGTATGTCTTCTCGGCCACCGAGTCCTGCCCGGGGGCAAACATGGTCGTCGTTTCGAGATACCACGGCTCCGCAAGCCGCTTACGCTTGCGGAGGTTTCGCGTCACCGTCGCGTACATGCGCCGGAGTTCCGGAGTGTTGTAGAGGTGAGTCTCGTCGAAGACGACGAAGGTTTCTTTGCCGCCGTCCTTCGAGCTACTGGACGCGGTAGACGGAGTGATCTCCCCACCGTCAGGAAGGTTGATACGGGTAATGCCGGTATCGATGCCCGGCACGTGAGAAAGGCGCGCCTCGTCGTCGGTCAGGTTGAAAAAGATGGTGTCGAAGACATTGCCCGTCTGGCCTTCTTCGGTGGCCATGATCCGGATGTACGGCACGCTGACCGGGCGGCCCATCGGCTCACCGGGTTCGTAGACGTACTCAAAACCCATGCCCCACGGATCGCGGTAAACCTCACCGCCTTCCGCCCAGCCGCCAAAGCGGCAGGGGCCAAGAGCCTCGTACAGTCCGAGGCGGGCGCCAAGTCCGCTCTTGTCGCAGCCCTTCGGGCGGGAGAAGAATCCGGAGTCGTAGAGGCGTCGGCCGTCGGTCTCCAGGCCGTAGCAGTCGACTACGAAGCCTGTGTATTCGTCACCATGCCGTACCGGCATCCCTTGAACGTCGCCGGGGCCGTGTACAACGAAATATTCCATCCATGCAACCGACAACCACCCGAGCGAGCGGGAGCGGTCGTGACTAGGGGCGCGCACTAGAGCGCGCGGCATTGGTCCCCTATCCGGTCAGACGCGCTCGGCGCGAGTTGATGTCGGTCACTCCGTCGGGGCGCTGTGCGGGCGCCTGACGGGCGTTTGTGGGGTCGTCGACCTTCAGCTTCAACCTGGCGCGATCCTCCGGCGTAGCGCCGAATTTGGCGGCTCTCAGGCGCACTTCACTCGCGAACTCCCACCTGCCCTTTGCCCACATCGTGTGATGCATGAGGGCGGTGTCAATGAGGAAGTCCCAATCGGTGTCGACGAAAGTCTGAGCCTGCGCAGACGTCCGCCAGGAGTGCCACCACGCAACCGTGCGCGGGTGCCAGTCCACGACTTCGCCTGTGTCCTCGTTGACCCCTAGCACGCCCTCCGGCAGCTCTGGGCCGCGAAGTTCGTCGTCGGGGGTGATCACCGTCTCCGGCTCATTGGCGTTGCGTCGGCGGCGCTTGGTTGGGTCCTTCGGGGCGGGGCCTCTGCCAGCCATCGCACCTCCCTTCGTTTCGCACTAGATCGTTACGGAGTCAACAACTAGGTGTCCTTGAGGCGCGTACGGCTCTCGTCTTGAATCAGGTGGCTGGTCGTAGCAGACTGGAAATGTCCGGGCTGGTGCCCCTGGAACATCTCTTCAAACAGGCGGCTTCCTTGCTAAGCCGTTTAGCCCCCCGGCGGGGGTATCGAGAGATCGAAGGGAGGTAACCGGATGCAAAACATCCTGCTTGCGCTAGTCACTATTGTTAGCAGCGGCCTCACGTGGCCAGTTGCGGTGAAGATTCATCTTTCCCGCAGCGCGCCACCCAGCGCAGTCAACAGCAAGGGAAGGAAGAAGCGCTGTTCCAAGTGCGGCCGTAAGTAAGCGCCGGACTCGGGGTGTACCGAAATATGAGCGGTGTGCCCCTGACCCGGCGGAGGCCCTGGCCTCCGCCTGGGGCTACAGAATGAATACCGACACAACGTCCGATACATCCGCCAGAACCGATGGGCAGGAGCCATGTCGGCGCCCCGTCATTGCGATGTAGCGGCCGGTCCCGTAGATCTCCACGGCCGTACCGTCGGGGCGTCGGATGCGGCGTCCCTGTCGGACGTCCGCGTGGCCCCAGATGTGCAGTCCGTCGCCGGACGGGGACACCTCTACGTAGGTGGCGCCCGCGTCGCGCACGATGGCTGCGGCCCACGGGGCGAGTTGCCCAGTGAGCGAGTTCAAGCAGTGGTCCAGGTCGATGCAGACCACATCGTCGACGTCGGATAGGACGAAGCCCAACCCGACGCCCGCCACGGACTCCGCGGCGTTCTTGTAGGTGCTCCAGGTTCGAGCGTCAGTGCTTGACGCAGCCCTGCCGGTCGTCGTCAGCGGACGCTTGTCGCCGGCTCGACGTACCCACCTGTCGCGGGTCGTCAGCTCCAGCGGGAGCACGCGCTTCTTCTCTGCGCGGTGCAGCGCCACACGACAACGGCCGGAGCATGTCCGAGCGTCGGCGCGAGCGGCTAGAGGCATGTCGCCTCCGCAGTGCGCGCACAATCGCTCGGTTCTCATCATGGCTCCATTGTAGGTGCGGCGCGTAACACTTACAAGCCTCTGACCTGCGGGAACCAAATCCAGCGAGGATCGCGGCGTGTAACGCTTACGGCCCAGGTCGGCGCTCAGATACCCCTAGGAGGCCCTGTATGGCAGCCTCCGGGCCTGCCAACGCGGAGGGGTTAGCCGTTACATCCAGGATCCCCAGACCCGTACGGACAGCGAGAACCAGCACCTGTACGATCCTCCAAGTGCCTCGGTGGGGGTCACCCCCCTGGGCCTGCGGGCAGAGTCGCCGTGAACCCGGCTCGCGGCCCGCGACGATCACCGTCAGCGAGCTCGCCTCTGATCTCCAGACGACTCGGCACGAGCGTGATCGTCACGGTTGAGCAGCGACCATCAACGCCAACGCTGATCTTGGGAGCTCGCGCGAGCTGACCAACGTCAACGCCGTTGACCATCACGCGTGTCACGCTGACGCCTGTCTCGCCCGTGTCGTCTGCCTCCTCCAGCACCACATGCGCGCCGCTCATGGTCACTCCTCCAGTGCCGGATGTATGGGCTTGGGCCGTGCCGTGCGCACGCGCACAAGGGCGGCTGCTGTGCCACCCTCGCTACTGCTCTTGCGTCTGTGGTGCCACGTGCACAGCAGTCTCAGGTTGCTGTCTGAGTGGTCGTCGTTGGGAATGATGTGGTCCACGTCTGTGCCCTGCCCTCCGCACACCGTGCCGTCGCTCAGGGGCCACACGCACACACGGTCACGCCGGATGATGTGGCGCCGGATGCGGGGCCAGTCCTTGGGAAGGCGGGCGCGTCGGGTGCTTCCATCCCACGCCATGACGCCTCCTCTGTGGTCTACGCTGTGCCGGATCTGCGGCCATCAGGGGCCGTCGGCTTGGGGGTTGGGCAATGCGTGCGTGGGTGCGTGGATCCGCGGTCGTCGCGGCAGTGGGCATAACTGCCGCGCTCGTCACGGGCTGTTCGTCGGACTCAAAGGACGAGCCGAAGAAGGCGGCTGCAACTCAGCCGGCCACCACGTCGGCAGCTCCAACGCCGTCCGCCACGCCTGTGAAGATCGCGCTATCCACGCTTTCCGTCGGACAGAGCGGCACCTACGCGACTGAGAGCGGGACGACAATGCGCGTCACGGTCAAGGGCGTGAAGTACGTCCAACCGTCGGAGATCGATACGACGAACAAGCCGACGCACGGGCAGTTCGCCGTACTCACGCTCACCGTGGCCAACGTGGGCACGAAGCCTGCGCACTTCGCGCCGTATGGCGTCATGAAGTGGCAGGATGCGCAGACGGCCGCTCAGAACGCCACCACGCTTGAGACAGCGGGCGGGCAGGACGTCGATGCGGACTACGCGCCCGGTCAGTCCATCACGGGCGGCGTCGTCCTGGACGTCGTCCGCAAGGGCGGGACAGTCACGTACTACGAGGGACTGAAGCCGGCGTTCGCCGTGGCTCTGCCGAAGTAGCTCAGCCCCAATGCGGGAAAGTACCTCCGCGCCGGGGCTGCGTCTTGTAGCGTCGTACTCGTCCCCGCTCGTGCGGGGGTGAACCGTTGGAAGTGGCGGTTAGACGCAGCTGCGTCACTTGGTCCCCGCGCAAGCGGGGGTAGTCCTTCTCAAGCGGAAGCCTGCCATGAGACGGAAGCCCTATGCCCGACACCCGTTGCCACAACTGTGGCGTGCCCCTGTACCCGCACAACACCGGCACGCTAACCAGGTGCGATGTTTGCGCGGATGCTCGTCATGACACCGACGCCGAACGCAAACGCGCACAGGCTGAAGCCTGCTTCCCTGCGGAGACCCGCACGGCCATCCTCCATCTCCTCGCGGCCAGAACGCCCCTCACCGAGGCGTGCGCTCAACTGGGCATCACAACACAGCGCTTGCACGGATGGGCCGCACACGACCCTGATTGGGCGGAGTTGCGGGATCAGGCGCTTATGGCGGGGCGTGAGCCGGGCAACTGGCACGGAACCGTCGCGGGCTATCGTCGACGCGGTTGTCGGTGCCCAGAGTGCCGAGAAGCCAAGCAGGCTCCCCCAGCCTCGTGGAGGCAGCGTCGGACGTCGTCCCTGGCGCTAAGCTGAACCTGAACGGCCCCAACTTCACCGGGGCCGTTCTGCTGTGTCGGGACGGCAGGATTCGAACCTGCGGCCACCCGCTCCCAAAGCGGGTGCTCTGACCTCTGAGCTACGTCCCGTAAACGGCTGAGTGGCCCGTGGGTGGATCAGCCGTTGTGGAGCCTCCGGCGCGACTTGAACGCGCGGCCTGCGTCTTACGAGGACGCTGCTCTAGCCAACTGAGCTACGGAGGCGTGTGACGAGCCGCTCACGTCAAGCGCGAGGGGTACTGATCCCAGCGTCAAAGGGCGTCCCCGGATGACTCCGGCTCGTCTCGTCCCTGGCCGTGGAATCGAACCACGCAAGCCGCAGCCGACGGAGGCTTTACAGGCCCCCTTGCGTCCCAGCGCTCCAGGGTTGTGCGGAAGGTGAGGGAGTCGAACCCCCAACGGGTTGCCCCGCCACGCTTTTCGGGAGCGCTTGGCACGCCAGTGCCCGCCCCTCCAAGTACCGCGTGAGGGAATCGAACCCCCAACCTCCTGATCCTGAATCAGGCGCCTCTACCAGTTGGGCTAACGCGGCCTGTGCTGTCCGGGTCCCGCCGTCGGACAGCCGCACCACGCCAAAGGGCCGGACTCGAACCGGCGGCTACCCGCTCGATAAGCGGGGGCTCTGGCCACTGAGCTACTGAAGCAGAGATGGGCTTTTGATGAGGCAGGCGCCCAAAGAACTGCCCTTACCGTCAGGCCGCGTGCACACGCTCTGGCGGCGTCCTCCCGCCGCACTAGCAACGAGGGGAAGTCGTCGACGGCCAGGCCGCTCTACCGCGCTGCAACCCCGGAGGAGAGGGCGGGGGAGCGCGGGAGCGGGTCCCGGCCGTCGTGGAGGGAGTGGAGCGCCGCGCCATTCGCCGGCGCCGCCGAAAACCCCCTCATATACCTAATGGGGCGCACGTGACACTTGCCGATCTTGCTGCGTCCGCCTCCTCGCGGGCCGTGCGGCCAAACTGCCAAACTAACCCCCTATTTCAACTTCTCTCTAACGCGTAGGGGAGAAAGTATAAATAGGGGGTTAGTTTGGCAGTTTGGCCCTCAGTTTGACTCAACTGGCTACGCAGGGCTACATGTTGAGTGCCTTCCAGTACGGTGTGTAGTTATCCACAGGCGCCTGTGGATGACGAGGCGTGCGGCCGACGGGGAGGACGCGGGGTGGGACGGCTCGGAAAGTCCGTGCGGACCGCCTCAAGGTTGCCGGGAACCGTTACTCTTTCGTTACCTCCTCGGTTTCCTCGTCATCCTGCTCCGGCTTTGCCCAGTCGATCTCTATGCGCTTCTCGGCCCGCTCCAATGAGGGCCCGCTCCGTGAGTCAGCCGGGCGAACCGGCACGCCATCCACGAAGAGCGCCAGGAACCCGCGTCGGTCTACGACGTCCCAGCGGTCCCAAAGCCCTCCGGGCTCGAACGGGTTGCCCTCGTCAGAGTCAGCCGTCCACTCGTCGATGGGGAGCCGCGTGGCGGTAGTGGCGGCCTTCCGAAGTTCGTCGATGCGTACCCGACACCTGTCCTCGTGCTGTTGATACTTCACGATGGTGTCTTTGAACGCCGCACGGCCCGTCTTTCCCTTGTAGAGGCCATCCCGCTGGTCCGCGTACAGCTCCTTCATGCTCTGCTCGACGTGGAGCAACTGCGCTTCCTGCTCTGCCAGCTCTGCGGCGGCCTCAGGGTCCGTGCCCTGTGCCGCGAAACGTTCCGCGGCTGCCGTGAGAATGACGAGATCGTCATCGTTCTCCGGGTTCAGGTCTGCCACACGCTCCCAGAGACGCGCCGCCACGATGGCATCAGCGTCAGCCTGCTTGATCTTCAGTGTGTGCTTTGGTTTCCCGCTGACGCTTCGGCGGAGGTTACAGACGTACGTTTCGTCGACGTTTGAGACAGTCATGCCTGAGTCGCAGATGCCGCAGCGCAGCATGCCCCAGGATCCGAGAAACGTCATCGTGCCGGCCCGGTCCATGTTGCGTTCCCGCTTGCGGCCGTCGAGCAGTGCTTGAAGGTCGTACCAACGCCTTGGCTCGATGAAGCCCTGATGGGGTTTCACGGGCTGCCCGTCGGCGTCGCGCAGGATTTTGCGGCGCTTGGTCTTCGGGTCGACGGGGCCGATTGCGAACCCGGCGAGGCGAGGGTCCCGGAGGATGCGGCGCACGACGGTGGAGGACCATTCATAGTCAGCCGTGTCCGATGGGCCGCCTTTGCGGCGCTTCATCGCTGCCTCTCGGCGCGCCGTTGCGGCGTCGTCGTCAAGGCTTCCTAGCGGTGTCCTTGCCCTCTTCTTGGTCAGGTTGTAGGCGATGGCGTTTTCCTTCACGCCTTTTTCTGCCTCCGTGATCATGTACATCACGTTGTCGGCTGGAGTGGAGTTGGGGCCGGCTTCTTCGTCACTCGTCTCCCCAGGACGGAGGATCCGGATGGTGAGCCCGTCGACCTGAACCGCCTCCGCCTCGAATCCGTACGGGACGGGCCCACTGGAGTGCGATCCCTTTGCTCTCAGCTCCGCAAAAGCGTCGCGGATGAACTTCGACTTGTTCTTCGACTCCTGGTGCGCCAGGCCAGCGACAAGGGCGAAGAAGGCGACACCGAAGGGGTTGTCGTCGGAGGTGTTGATGAATGGTTCTTGCGTCGAGACGAGGGCAACGCCGTGCTTGGCTAGCTCCTGTTGGATGCTCAGCGCCTCGGCTGCCCCCTGACGCGTCAGCCGAGAAAGCATGTAGATCACCACGACATCGAACTTACGGGCTCGGGCGTCTTCCATGAGCCGTTCGAACCCAGGGCGGTAGACGCTGGGGTCGTACCCCGAGACTCCTACGTCCGAGTAATCGGTGTCGACGTGGACCCAGTTGTCTTGGCTGTTGATGTACGCAACGCTCTTGTCCCGCTGCATCTTTGGTGACGCCTGGCTGTCCGTTTCGGACTTGTGGCTCTGACGCTCGTACGTGGCGGCCCTGATCATGTCCTGATCCCTGTCCCCCAGGGCTATAAGCTCCATGGGTAGCTACGGTACCGGTTCTGAAGAAGGCGTTGAATCCGAGGGCTTCGGTGGCCTTCGCGACGGCGAGGAGGGTGTCGTAGTCGGCGCCCTGCTGGGGCTCCGTGAAGATTCGAAGATCCATGCATCCATCCTGCACCTTCGAACTGTCGTCAACCCCGCCCTTGCCGCATGCGCGATGGCCGCCCAGTCGGGTGAATATGGTCCACCTGACGGGCCGCGCGCGCTCTGACCAGTGACTGTCGCGCTGAGTGTTCGTTGGCTCGGGCGGAGCCGGACCGCCCGGCCCGCGCGTCGGCGGCCGTTGCCGACGCCTCTGTCGAGCTGCCACCCCCGCAGCCGCGCGAGAGGGCTTGGGCCGAGGAGGCCGCCATGTCCCAGGAAGCTGTGCCGGAACAGGCCGTGCCGCAGGAGCCGGCCGGGCAGTCCATGCCCGGGCAGCACGGTGCGCCGAAGGGGCTGCCGCAGCAGATGGAGGAGTTGATGGCGGCGCTGAACGCGGATCTGTCCCAGCTCGACGCCGATCTGCAGTCGTCCGCCGAGCGTGTGCTGCCGGGTCAGGAAGCCGGTGGGCATGTGGAGGGCCGCCCCACGGGCGTGTGAGGGCCGGTGCGGTGACTCCCGTCCGGTCATGACGGCCTCGCCGTCGAGTCGCGCAGCGCGCCGGGCCGTCTTTCCTGCTCTCGCACGGTGAGTCGGCGGAGCATTCCGCGGACCCGGTCGCTCGACTCGTCGGCGGCGTCGATCGCTTCGATGCACTGCCAGTAGAGCCCTTCTTCGTCGGTGGCGCAGGCGACGCCGACGAGGGCCATGCCGACGTCTCCGAGCAGGCTGCCGAGTCCGGTCAGCGTCTGTCTGGCGTCGGTGACTTCGGAGAGCTGGGTGGCGCGGATGCCGCCGATACGCAGTCCGGGGTGGTCGAGGGCGCCGCAGCCGCGGCCGCCGGTCTCGCTGAGGCCGCGTGCTTCGCCCCTGAGTTCCGGTGGGCCGGTGGCCGCCAGGTGGCTTCCGATGGCCTGGGCGAGGGCTTGTGCCTGCCAGGCCTCGGCGACGATCTCCAGCGCCGCGGTGCTTTCCGCGAGCGCTAACCTGCTCACTCCGATGAGCCGTACCGCGTCCATGAGCGGCCCCCGTTCATACGACGATCCGTTTCCCGGTCACTACCTAGAGTGAGCTTCTGAGGCCAGGAAAGCCAGAGCAATCGGGAAATCTGTGGACGAGCAGGGGGTTTTGAATAACTCGGTCACTCCGAAGAGTGACCGTTTGGACTTTCTTCGGGGTTCTGCACAGGGGCGGGGCCGGTTTGCGCCGGGGCGGGGCGGGTCTGTGCCGGGGCGGGGCGGGTCTGTGCCGGGGCGGGGCGGGTCTGTGCCGGGGCGGGGCCGGTGAGGGGCTGCGGGGCGGGCGGGGCGGGCGGGGCGGTGGGGACGGGGAAGCGGAGCTCGTTGCGGTCGATCTTGGCGGAGAGCGCGGCGAGCGGGTCGATGCCGAGGACTTCGCAGAACTGGAGGAGATAGGCGAGGACGTCGGCGACTTCGTCGGTCACCCGGTGGGCGCGGTCGGGGTCGTGCATGACGCGGTCGGACTGCTCGGGGGTCAGCCACTGGAAGATCTCAAGGAGTTCGGAGGCCTCGACACTGAGGGCGGAGACGAGGTTCTTGGGGGTGTGGAAGGGCTGCCAGTGGCGCGCGGCCGCGAAGTCGGCCAGTCGGCGCTGGAGTCCCGCTACGTCGGGTTCGGTCACGGCTCCAGGTCTACCACTGCCGCCCCCTGGACTCCTCGGGCGCATCCGGCGTCCGTGACGGTGCCGGCGAGACGGATGTGGCCGCGTCGGCACATCTCGGCGGCCAGTGCGCCCAGTTCGGCGGCCTGGCGCCGGTCGAGGCCGCGGTCGAAGCCGTCGGTGAGGACGGTGAGGGTCTGCATGGCGGACGGGATCTCGGCGACGGTGTCGACGGCCAGCACTCCGGGGCCGGTGAGCAGGACCAGGGCGAGCGCGAGGTAGCGCAGTTCACCTTCTCCCAGGCGGGCCACGGGCGTGGGTGTCCGTTCGCCGCGGCCCACCATGGCACGTAACGTCCCGTCGGCCAGTTCTTCGGCAGCGAGCGCGGTGACTGGGCCGGCGCAGCCCGCGCGGGCCGCGGTGACCAGCCGGGCGTGCCGGATGGTGCACTCCTCGGCGGTGCGGGAGAGGATCTCGGCGAGGTTGTCGCAGCCGCGCCGCAGCCGTCCCTGGCCGGGCAGGACGGGTTCGCGCATGCGCTGCGGCTGGGGGTCGCAGGCGAACACGGACCGCAGGGCGACGACCACTTGCTCGGCGGCGGCGAGGACCCGTAGCTGTCCCTCGGTCTTCCCGGCGACGCGCAGCGGCAGCAGGGCGGTGCCGAGCCGGTCGTCGGGGAGCGGGGCGCGGGTGACCGGGACGACGCCGGCGGTGTGCCAGGCGGCCTGCACGGTGGAGCGGCCGGGGTCGCGCAGGGCGGTGGACAGGAGGGTGTCGCCGGCGCTGGTCAAACGTTCGCCGACGACGCGGAGTTCCGGCTCGGCCTGCACGGCGAGGTCGAGCCGGACGGGTCCGGCGGGCCCGTCGACGGTGCAGCCGATGCGGAACCCGCGCCTGCCCTGGGCGTCTGCCTCGGCGCGTTCGGGTACGCACCCTGCGGGGTCGGGGAACGCCGAGGCGAGGGTGGCGCCGGAGCCGAGCCGGGCCAGTGCCTCGTACGCCTGGAGGACGCTGGACTTGCCGCTGCCGCTCGGTCCCGCCAGGAAGGTGAGCGGGCCGAGCGGGATGATCGCGCCGCGGTGCGACTTGAAGGCGGAGAGCCGCAGTTCGGTGACGGTGGGCCGGTCGCAGGTTCCGTTCATGGACGGACCGTACGAGGGCGAAACGTGACGAACCGTTACGCCTCGATCACCTTCCTACGAACGAGGGACGGCTCCGCCATGGGGGACGGCCCTAAGCAACGTTTTCCGCCACGGGAACGGCTCTACGCATGAGGGACGACGGCCTCGGCGATGCCCTCCACCTCCGTGCCGGCGGGGGCGAGGAGGAAGACGTTGCGGTCGACCCGGTGCATTCCGCTGCCCAGGCCGAAGACCACTCCGCTGCTGAAGTCGAGTATGCGCTTGGCGACTTCGGTGTCCGCGCCCGTCAGATCGAGCAGGACCGGGGTCTGCGCAATCATGTATTCGGCGACCTCGCGCGCGTCCGCGAAGACCTGGACGCGCAGGACCACGAAGCGGCGCTGTGCGACGGCCGCGTACTCGTTGGGGATGGTGAGGTGGTCGACGCGCGACGGCCACTCGTTGCGACTGCGCAGCGGAACGACCTGGGCGAGCCCCTCCCACTGTTCATCGGTGACGTCGTACCTGCTCACCGGACCACCTCGCCCATGTGCTGTATCTGCATCCGGCCATGATGACGCCGCTCACCCGTTCGGCCCAACTCCGACACGGCTCTGAGCTGTGAAGTTGTCCGCGCCGAGGCGTACTAACGTGCGGTACGGGAGTCCACCGCGTCGGCGACCAGGGCGAGGAACCGGGCGTGGGCCCGGGCGCTGCACGGGGTCTCGGGGTTCCACGGCAGCACGCGCGCGCGGTCCTCGATCGCCCGCCAATGCGCGTCGGCGCGCAGCTGCTCGACGGGGGTGGCGTTCACCCGTACGTCGGACAGGACGATCTCCGCGGGCAGGGCGGCCGCCTCCTCCCAGGTGAGCGTGGTCCAGTTCGCCCCGGTTCCGGCGGGCGGCTCCACCAGGTGGACGCCGTGCTCGGCCAGGGCGCGCAGCTCCGGCCAGGCGCCCGGGCGCGCCACGTGGACCTGGCCGGGCCCGGCGGGCGAGAGGGCGAGTACGCGGGGCGCCGCGGGCGGGTCCGTGTCCGCGTACGCGCGCGTGGCGGCCGTCACGGTGCGCAGACGGCGCTGCGCCGCGTCGAGGAGGCGGGCGGCGTCCTCGTGGTGGCGGTCGCCGCCGAGGGCGCGGGCGAGGTCCGCGAAGCGGTCCCTGATCTCGGCCAGGGAGCGCGAGTGCCCGATGTCGATGACGACCACCGGAACGTGTTCCTCCAGGTGTTTGGCGGTCTCGGGGGCGAGGCCGTAGACCTGGCCGCCGCCGTAGCTGACGGCCACCACGAGGTCGGGCGTGCCCTGGAGCAGCACGTCGAGGTCGAGGGCGGCGCCCCCACCCAGGTAGCGCAGCCGGTCCAGGGGCAGCCCGCCGGCCTTGGCGCGGTCGGGTGCGGCCCCGTCGTGGAAGGAGCCGAAGACGGCTCCGGGGCCGACTCCGTGGTCCCAGAGCGTGGCTCCGGCCTGGATGTAGGCGGTCACCCTGGTGGGGACCCCCCTGGCCGTCGCCACCTGCCCGCGGTCGTCCGAGAACTGCCAGACCGGCTTGTCCATGAGGTCACACGCCCCCTGTAGGTCGCTGTGCGCGCCAGCGCCGGGTCACGCTACGCCCGAGTCGTCCCGCCCCGCCAGGATCCGTACCCGATTACCTGCCCGCCGTCCCGGCGCGTCACCCCTTTCGGCGGGCTCCGGTCGTCCGCGCCCCGGCGGGTGGGAGCGCTCGGCGCGCGGGGTCGGGGTCGGCTGGCTAGCGTGGCAAGCCGGACCGTCTGTCACACAGGAGAGAGCACATTCATGGCCGCAGAACCAGAGGGCACTCCGTGCTGGGCCGATGCGATGTTCACCGATGTCGAGGGAGCGAAGAGCTTCTACGGTGACGTGCTGGGCTGGACGTTCGGGGAGGCGTCGTCGGAGTACGGCAACTACACGCAGGCGTACGCGAACGGCAAGGCGGTGGCGGCCGTCGTGCCGCCGATGCCGGGCCAGGAGGGCCAGTCGGCGTGGTGTCTCTACCTCGCGTCGCCCGATGTCGCCGCCACCGCGAAGAAGATCAAGGACAACGGCGGCGAGGTGCTGATGGAGCCGATGCAGGTCGGCGACTTCGGCTCGATGGCGATCGCCCGCGAGCCGAGCGGCGCCGTCTTCGGCGTGTGGCAGGCGGGCAGCCACGAGGGCTTCGAGGCCAAGGGCGTGCACGGCGCGTTCTGCTGGGCCGAGTTCTTCACCCGCGACCCGGCGAAGGTCGACGCGTTCCTGCCCGCGGTGTTCCCGTACGGTGCCAAGCAGATGCAGGACGACGCGGCCGACTTCCGGGTCTTCAGCGTGGGTGACGAGATGGTCATGGGGCGCATGAAGATGACGGAGGAGTTCCCGCCCGAGGTCCCCTCGTACGTGAATGTGTACTTCACGGTCGACAACTGCGACGACGCGGTGGCGACGGCGACCAAGCGCGGCGGGGTGCTGCGGTTCGGGCCGATGGACACGCCCTACGGGCGGTTCGCGGCGCTCAGCGACCCGCAGGGCGCGTCGTTCTCGGTGATCGACCTGCAGACGACACAGGGCGAGATGCCGCAGATGGCCGACGTGTAGCGAGCGCCGTCGGCCTCGGCGGTCGCGGGGGGGGGGGGGGGGGGGGGGGGGGGGGGGGGGGGGGGGGGGGGGGGGGGGGGGGGGGGGGGGGGGGGGGGGGGGGGGGGAGGGTGGGGGGGGGGGGGGGGGGGGGGGGGGGGGGGGGGGGGGGGGGGGGGGGCGGGGA
>NZ_JBVIHM010000005.1:210145-225841 GCF_055570295.1 Streptomyces sp. NPDC031265 | reverse complement strand
CCATCCCCCCCCCGGAAAAACACCAGGGACGAGCCCCCAACCCCTCCTCCCCCCCCCCCCCCCCCCCCCCCCTCCCCTCCCCCCTCCCCCCCCCCCCCCCCCCCCCCCCCCCCCCCCGGCCGTGTCAAGCCCCCTGTCGCACCTGCGTCCTGACCGTCCGGGCGGCCTCGACCAGGTTCTCCAGGGACCGCTTCGTCTCGGTCCAGCCGCGGGTCTTCAGTCCGCAGTCAGGGTTGACCCAGAGCCGTTCCGGCGCGATGGCCGCAAGCCCCCTGCGCAGGAGTGCGGTCGCCTCCTCGGCGCTCGGTACGCGCGGCGAGTGGATGTCGTAGACACCGGGCCCCACCTCGCGCGGATAGCCCGCGGCGGCGAGCTCGTCGGCGACGAGCATGTGCGAGCGGGCCGCCTCCAGGCTGATGACGTCGGCGTCGAGGTCGTCGATGGCCTGGAGGATGTCGCCGAACTCGGCGTAGCACATGTGGGTGTGGATCTGGGTGTCGGGACGTACGCCCCCGGTGGTCAGCCGGAACGATTCCGTGGCCCAGTCCAGATAGGCGGCGCGGTCCGCGGCGCGCAGCGGCAGCGTCTCGCGCAGGGCGGGCTCGTCGACCTGGATGACCGACGTCCCGGCCGCTTCCAGGTCCTCGACCTCGTCGCGCAGGGCGAGCGCCACCTGGCGGGCGGTCTCGGCGAGCGGCTGGTCGTCGCGGACGAACGACCAGGCCAGCATGGTGACCGGCCCGGTGAGCATGCCCTTGACAGGGCGGTCGGTGAGCGACTGGGCGTACGCCGTCCAGCGGACTGTCATCGGCCTCGGCCGGGAGATGTCGCCGGCCAGGACCGGCGGGCGGACATAGCGCGTGCCGTACGACTGGACCCAGCCGTGCCGGGTGGCGAGGTAGCCGGTCAGCTGCTCGGCGAAGTACTGCACCATGTCGTTGCGTTCGGCCTCGCCGTGGACGAGGACGTCGATGCCCGCCTTCTCCTGGAAGGCGACGACCTCGCGGATCTCGGCCTTGATGCGCTCCTCGTAGCCCGCGGTGTCGACGCGTCCGGCGCGCAGGTCGGCGCGGGCGGAGCGCACCTCTGTGGTCTGCGGGAACGAGCCGATGGTGGTCGTGGGCAGCAGCGGCAGCCGCAGCCGGGCGCGCTGGGCCGGGGCGCGTTCGCCGTACGGCTGGGAGCGGCGACCGTCCGCCTCGGTGACCGTCGACGTACGCGCGCGTACCGCCGGGTTGTGGGTGAGGGCGGATCCGGCGCGCGAGGCCAGGTCCGCGCGGTTGGCGGCGAGTTCGGCGGCGATGGCGCCGGTGCCGGTGGTGAGGCCGCGGGCCAGCGTCACGGTCTCGGCGGTCTTCTGGTGGGCGAAGGCGAGCCAGCGGGCGATCTGCGGGTCGATGTCGCGTTCGGCCGTCGCGTCGAGCGGAACGTGCAGCAGCGAGCAGGACGGTGCCACGTCGACGGTGCCCGCGAGGCCGAGGAGCGTGCCGAGAGTGGCGAGGGACTTCTCGTAGTCGTTTATCCAGATGTTGCGGCCGTCGACGACGCCCGCGACCAGCCGCTTGCCGGGCAGTCCGCCGACGGCCGCGAGGGTGTCGAGGTTGGCGGCGGCCGGTCCCGTGAAGTCCAGGCCGAGGCCGTCCACGGGCGCCTTGGCGAGGACGGGCAGGGCCTCGCCGAGCTGGTCGAAGTAGGAGGCGACCAGCAGCTTGGGGCGGTCGGTGAGGCTGCCGAGCGCCCGGTAGGCGCGGGCGGCGGCGTCCAGTTCGGCGGGGGTGCGGTCCTGGACGAGGGCGGGCTCGTCGAGCTGCACCCACTGCGCGCCGGCCGCCCGCAGATCGGCGAGCACCTCTGCGTACACGGGCAGCAGCCGCTCCAGCAGGGCCAGAGGCTCGAAGGCGGCGTCGACGCCGGGCGCGGGCTTGGCCAGGAGGAGGTAGGTGACCGGGCCGACCAGGACGGGCCGGGCCGCGAGGCCGAGCGCCAGCGCCTCGGTGAGCTCGGCGACCTGCTTGCCGGAGTCGGCGGTGAAGACGGTGTCCGGGCCGAGTTCGGGCACCAGGTAGTGGTAGTTGGTGTCGAACCACTTGGTCATCTCCAGCGGCGCCACGTCCTGGGTGCCGCGCGCCATGGCGAAGTAGCCGTCGAGTGTGTCGGTCTCGACGGCGGTGCGGTGCCGGTCGGGGATCGCCCCCACCATCACGCTGGTGTCGAGGACGTGGTCGTAGTACGAGAAGTCGCCGGTGGGGACTTCGTCGACGCCCGCGTCGGCGAGCCGGCGCCAGTTGGCGCGGCGCAGGTCGCGGGCGGTGTCACGGAGGGCGTCGGCACTGACGCGGCCCTTCCAGTACCCCTCGACGGCCTTCTTGAGTTCCCGGTCGGGGCCCTGGCGGGGGTAGCCGTACACGGTGGCCCGTGCTGCCGCGGCTGCGGACTTGCTGGTCACGAAACTCTCCTTCGCGAGAATGTCTCGAAATCGACCCTGATGCGGGTCGTGGGCGCGAAGGGAGACGGACAGGGCGGCCCGCGCGGAGCGGTGCCCGCGCTCGAACCACCTCTTGTCTCGCCGACCCGCCCACGAGGTCACCAAGGTCTCCGCGCGCGTCGGTCGCGCACGGGCAACGGGCAGGTCTTCGGACTCGCGGGCACGCCTGCCGGTTTCCCGGCGGACACCTAGTGGCCGTCGCTTCCCAGACCCGGCCGGGCCCAGTGCGTATGACGGCGGTCGTTCCCGCTCACCGCTGCGGGGCAGTCCCGGATTCCCACCGGGTTCCCTCTTACGACGCCTCCCGCCTGGCGGACGGGGGCGAACCAGCTGCGAGCGCCACCCTACAGAGCCGGGGGCCGGAAGGCCCCTCACATCGGGCCCGCACGCCTCGTGATGTCCGACATCGGAGGCGTGCCGCAGTCGCACACAGGTGCTCACAGCATCGGGGCGCGATTAGTGTGGCCGACGTAACCACTCGTGATCGCCGCACGTGACATCGAAGTAACGGGCATTTCGTACGGTCGGAACCCAAGGGATCCCGGCCGAGACGAGAGGGGACACCCGTTGACCGCACAGGGCACGCGGGCCGCCACCGAACAGGTGCGCACGGTCTGCTCGTACTGCGGTGTGGGCTGCGGGATGGTCCTCGACATCACCGTGGGGCCGGACGGCCGGCGCACGGTACTCAAGGCCTCCGGCGACAAGGCGCACCCCGCGAACTCCGGACGGCTGTGCACCAAGGGGGCGACGACGGCCGACATGCTGGCCGCACCCGGACGCCTGGCCACCGCGCTGGTACGGGGCGAGCGGGGGGCAGAGCCGGTGCCCGCCGGCGTCGACGCGATGATCGCCGAGACGGCGGGCAGGCTGCGGGCGATCGTCGACGAGCACGGGCCGGACGCCGTCGCGCTGTACGTGTCGGGCCAGATGAGCCTGGAGGCGCAGTACCTGGCCAACAAGCTGACCAAGGGGTTCATCGGCACCAACCAGATCGAGTCCAACTCCCGGCTGTGCATGGCCAGTGCGGGCAGCGGCTACAAGCTGTCGCTCGGCGCGGACGGGCCGCCCGGCTCGTACCAGGACTTCGAGAAGGCGGACGTCTTCCTGGTCATCGGCTCCAACATGGCCGACTGTCATCCCATCCTCTTTCTGAGGATGATGGAGCGCGTCAAGGCCGGGGCGAAGCTGATCGTCGTCGACCCGCGCCGCACCGCGACCGCCGCCAAGGCCGACCTCTTCCTGCAGATCAAGCCCGGCGCGGATCTCGCCCTGCTCAACGGGCTCCTGCACCTGCTCCAGGAGAACGGGCACACGGACACCGCCTTCATCGCCGAGCACACCGAGGGCTGGGAGGCGATGGGCGAGTTCCTGGCCGACTACGCGCCCGCCTCGGTCGCGGAGATCACCGGGATCCCCGAGGACGACATCCGCACGGCGGCGCGGTGGATCGGCGCGGCCGACGAGTGGATGAGCTGCTGGACCATGGGGCTCAACCAGTCCACGCACGGCACCTGGAACACCAACGCCCTGGTCAACCTGCATCTGGCGACCGGCGCGATCTGCCGCCCCGGCAGCGGCCCCTTCTCGCTCACCGGCCAGCCGAACGCCATGGGTGGCCGCGAGATGGGCTATATGGGCCCCGGGCTGCCCGGCCAGCGCTCGGTGCTCGTCGACGAGGAGCGGGCCTTCACCGAGGAGCTGTGGGGGCTGCGGCCGGGCACGCTGCGCACGGACGGGGCGGGGCTCGGCACCGTCGAGATGTTCCGGCGGATGGCCGACGGCGACATCAAGGCGTGCTGGGTGATCTGCACCAATCCGGTCGCCTCGGTCGCCAACCGCCGCACCGTCGTCGAGGGCCTGCGGGCGGCCGAGTTCGTCGTCGTCCAGGACGTGTTCGCGGAGACCGAGACCACCGCGTACGCGGACGTGGTGCTGCCCGGCGCCCTGTGGACGGAGGCCGAGGGCGTCCTCATCAACAGCGAGCGCAACCTCACCCTCGCCCAGCCGGCCCTCGACGCGCCCGGCGAGGCACTGCCCGACTGGCAGATCATCGCGCGCGTGGCGTGCGCGATGGGGTACGAGGAGGCGTTCACCTACGCCGGTCCCGAAGAGGTCTTCGAGGAGATCAAGCGCGCCTGGAACCCGAAGACCGGCTACGACCTGCGCGGGGTCACCTACGAGCGGCTGCGCGCCACGCCGGTGCAGTGGCCCGCCCCTACCGCCGAGGGGCCCGACCGCAACCCGATCCGGTACGTGGCCGAGGACGGCGGCGGTCCGGTGTTCCCGACGGCGAGCGGACGGGCCGTCTTCCACGCGCGCCCGCACCTCCCGGCCGCCGAGATGCCCGACGACGACTTCCCCTTCGTACTCAACACCGGGCGGCTGCAGCACCAGTGGCACACGCTCACCAAGACGGGGAAGGTGGCCAAGCTCAACAAGCTCAACCCGGCGCCGTTCGTGGAGGTGCACCCGCAGGACGCCGAACGCCTCGGCATCGCCGAAGGCGACGGGGTGGAGATCGCCTCCCGGCGCGGACGCGCGGTGCTGGCCGCCGTGGTGACCGACCGGGTGCGGCCCGGGTGCTGCTTCGCGCCGTTCCACTGGAACGACCTGTTCGGCACGGATCTGAGCATCAACGCGGTGACGAGCGACGCGGTCGATCCGATCTCGCTGCAGCCGGAGTTCAAGGTGTGCGCGGTGTCGCTGACGAGGGTCACGGCCGAGGTGGCACGGCCGGTCATGCCGGGGACGGGGGCGCTCGCGGGCGGGGTGGCGGCGGGCGCGAACGGCTCGGCCGAGGTGGTGTCCGGCGCGTACGGGGTGGCAGGAGCGCTCGTTACTGGCGGCGCGGGGGCGATGGCGGCAGGTGGGTCCGGGGCCACGGGAGCGCTCGTTGTGGGCGGCGCAGCGGCCGTGGCGGCAGGTGGGTCCGGGGCAGCGGGAGTGGGCGGCGCTGCGGCAGTGGCGCCGGGCGCCTCCGGCGCGGCGGTGGGGGCACTGGTCGCGGGTACCGCGCTGCTCGACGCCCCCGCGCCCCTCCCCCACGCCGTGCCCGCCCAGCGTACGGCCCCCGACTCGCCCCTTCCGGCGGACCAAGGCGCCGCACCCGCCGCCGTGTTCGGGCTCGGCGCGCCCCCGCCGGTCCTCACCGAGCGGGAACGCCAGTACCTCACCGGGTTCCTGGCCGGGCTGGAGTCGGGCGCGCCCGGCATCCCCGTACTGCCGCCGACGGCGCCGTTCAGCGAGGAGCACGCGCTGTGGGTGAACGGCGTGCTGGCCGGGATGTACTCGCGGGCGACCCCACGGCCCGCCCCCGCGCCCGTCACGCTGCCCTCGGCCCCCCGGGGCCGTGATGTGCTCGTGCTGTGGGCCTCGCAGACCGGCAACGCCGAGCAGCTCGCCGCGGCCGGCGCCGAACGGCTCGCCGCCGCCGGGCACCGGATCCGGCTCGTCTCCATGGACGACACCGCTCCGGAGACGCTGCCCGCCGACGCCGAGGTGCTGCTGATCACCAGCACCACCGGAGACGGCGAAGCGCCCGACAACGGCGCCGCGTTCTGGGACGCCCTGGCCGATGACGAGGCCCCGCGCCTGGAAGGACGCCGCTATGCGGTCCTGGCCTTCGGGGACTCGTCGTACGACGAATTCTGCGGACACGGCCGACGCCTGGACCGGCGGCTGGCCGAGCTGGGGGCGGTACGGCTACTCCCCCGCACCGACTGCGAACCGGACTTCGAGGACCGGGCGCAGGAGTGGCTCGACGGGGTGCTGACCTGCCTGGACGAGCTGTCGGCCGCCGGAAGGGCGGCTCCCGACGCGTCCGCGGACCTCCCCGGCGATACGGCCCTGGGCGCCCCCGTCACGCCTTCCCCCGGGGCGCCCGGAAACTTCCCTGACGATTTCGCGGCGGGAGGGGAACTCGCGTCGCACGGTGTCCGTTCATCGGGTACAGCAACAGCCTCGGTCCCCAACACCACGACCATCCCTACGAGTTCCACGGCGGCCCGACCCCCAGCCGCCCCCGCCACCCCTCGCCCCACCACACCCCTCCCCAGCTCCCGGGCCGCCGCCGTCACGGCCCGTCTGACGGGGAACTCGCTGCTCAGCCTCCCCGGTTCGAGCAAGGAGGTGCGGCGGTTCACCTTCGACACCCGCGCGAGCGAGACCCCGCTCACCTACGCGGCCGGGGACGCGCTCGGCGTGCACCCGGTCAACTCACCGGATCTGGTGGCCGAGTGGCTGGCCGTCACCGGTCTGGACTGCACGGCCCCCGTCGAGATCGGCGGGGTCGGGGAAGTCCCGTTCGGTACGGCGCTGCACGAACACCTGGACATCACGCGGGTCGGCCCCGACCTGCTCAAGTTCGTCGCCGAGCGGACCCATGACCGCCGCCTGAAGCACTTGCTGCGCCCCGACAACAAGTGGCAGCTGGCGCAGTGGTCCTGGGGCCGTCAGGCGGTGGACGTGGTGGCCGAACACGGGGTGCGCGCGAGCGCGCCCGAGTGGGCGGGCGTCCTGCGCGGCCTGCGGCCACGGCTGTACTCGATATCGTCCAGCCCGCTGACCGACCCGCACGAGGTGTCCGTGACGGTCTCGGTCGTCCGGTACGAGAACCGCCTCGGCCACGGACGCGCGGGCGTGTGCTCGGCCCTGCTCGCGGACTCGCCGCCGGACGCGCCGCTCCCGGTGTACGTGCAGCGCACCCGGCACTTCCGGCCCCCCACCGACCCGGGGACGCCGATGGTGATGGTCGGCCCCGGCACCGGGGTCGCCCCGTTCATCGGCTTCCTCTACGAGCGCCGCGCCCTGGGCCATCACGCCCCGAACTGGCTGTTGTTCGGCGAGCAGCACCGTGCCACCGACTTCTACTACGAGGACGAGCTGACCAAACTGACTGCGGAGGGCACCCTCACACGCCTGGACACGGCGTTCTCCCGCGACCAGCGCGCCAAGGTGTACGTGCAGGACCGTATGCGCGAGCACGGCCCGCTGCTGTGGTCCTGGCTCCAGGACGGGGCGCACTTCTATGTGTGCGGCGACGCTTCCCGTATGGCCAAGGACGTCGACCGGGCGCTGCGCGACATCGCGATAGCGCACGGCGGGCTCGACGAGGAGTCGGCGGCGGCGTATCTGAAGCAGCTGACGGCGGGGAAGCGATACGTCCGCGACGTCTACTGAGCAGCCGCCGTTCCCCTGGCCGGACATGCGGGGCACGCCGCCGACCCAGACACTGGTGGTCGGGCTGACGTATCGCGCCCCGTACCGGTCGGGCGACCGCTTCGTCTCGGCACTGCGCACGTCGGGGGCGACCCGCGCTCCTGGCGGGCGAGGCGATCCACGGCACGGTCCCGACGAGGTGATCGACTCCTGCCAGGCGCACCTGGTGCCGCTGCTCGCCGTGCCCGCGAGTTTCCGCGCCATCACCGAGGCGGTGCACCTGCGCCAGTGGGGCGACCTCGGTCGCCGCCCGGCGCAGCCCGGCGCAGCCCGGCGCAATGCCCGAGAACGTACGCGCCCAGCTCAGCCGACTCCTGGACCGAGGCGCGGACCCGGTGAGCTCCTTGACCGCGCGAGCCCGACCCCGTCGATCACCCGGTTGCCCGTACCGTCCCGCTCCATCCGCAGCCGCCCGGCGTCGGCCCACCGCCGGACGGTCTCGGAACTCACGCCGAGCAGCCCCGCTGCCTGGCCAATGCTGTACGTCGGCACGACAGCACTCCAGGCCCGAGGACGGCGGGCAAGGATGGCAGGCACGGGCCGCGACCTCAGACGATGGACTTACTAGGACGTCCAACTATATGTTCGGGAGATCACCGGGGAGATCGTCTGAACGGATCCGCAAGGATCTGAAAGGAACCGCCAGCTCATGGGCCCCACCACCACCGCCCGCGCACTCCCGAACACCGCGCGATGACCCCGGAGACCGACATCGCCGCCGAGGCCGAACACGTCCTGCTCGCGATCCGGGGCCGCGCCGCCCACCTCACCCTCAACCGGCCGAGGGCGCTCAACGCGCTCACCCACGCCATGGTCCGCCGGATCGACGAAGCGCTGTCGGCGTGGGAGCGCGACCCGGCCGTGGAGACGGTCGTCCTCACCGGCGCCGGTGAGCGCGGGCTCTGCGCCGGCGGCGACATCCGCGCGATCCACGAGGACGCCCGCTCGGGCGGCACGGCCTCGGCGGACTTCTGGCGGGACGAGTACCGCCTCAACGCCCGCATCGCGCGCTGGTCCAAGCCGTACGTGGCCGTGATGGACGGCATCGTGATGGGCGGCGGGGTCGGAATCTCGGCCCACGGCAACGTACGGATCGTCACCGAGCGCTCCCGGGTCGCCATGCCCGAGACGGGCATCGGCTTCGTCCCGGACGTGGGCGGTACGTATCTGCTCAGTCGCGCGCCCGGCGAACTGGGCACCCACCTGGCCCTCACGGGCACACCGGTGGGCGCGGCGGACGCGATGCTGTGCGGCTTGGCGGACCACTACATCCCGTCGACCCAACTCCCGGCACTGTTGGCCGAGTTGACGACGTCACCCGTACGGGAAGTGCTCCCCCACCACACCCGCCGGTCTCCCCCGCCCGGCGAACTCGCCGCACACCGCGAGTGGATCGACCACTGCTACGCGGCGGACACGGTCGAGGAGATCGTGGACCGCCTGCTCACCACGGGCATCCAGGAGGCGAAGGAAACCGCCGAGACGATCCTGACGAAGTCCCCCACGTCCCTCAAGGTCACCCTGAAGGCGCTGCGCCGAGCCCGCGAACTCGCCACCCTGGAGGAGGTCCTGACCCAGGAGTACCGCATCTCCTGCGCGGCCCTGACCTCCCCGGACCTGGTCGAGGGGATCCGGGCCCAGGTGATCGGCAAAGACCGGGAGCCTCGGTGGTCGCCGGGGAGCTTGGCGGAGGTGGGTGACACAGACGTGGCGCGGTTCTTCGGAACCGCCGACGAGCACGACCCCCTTTTCGCGCCCGGTAGTTGAGGTATGAGGTAGGTAGAACTACGGCCTCTGGCGTCCTCTGGCTCGGTATCGGCATGCTCAACTGGAAGGAGGACAGCGCTCACGACGCCAGCTGCGCCCCGCTCCTCCTGGTCCCGGTCGAGCTTCGGTGCTCCACAAGGGGAGGCGGCCGGCGCCGCCTGAACGTCGCGGTCACGCGCGCCCGCCATCGTATGGAGGTCGTCGCCTCCTTCCGCGGCACGAGCCTGGCCGACAGTGCCAACGGGAGCGTCAGAGCACGGCGCCCGGAGGCCGGAGAGACCCCGCGCAAGGTGACGTACATCGCCCCGGCCGAGCGGCACCTGGCGCTCTACGAGCTGGCGGCCGAGTGCCCCGGCATGTCACAGGACGAACTCATCAAACTGACCTGCGAGTTCTTCGGCTGGCGCCGCGTGGGCAAGGACATCCACGACTGCCTGACAGCGGACATCGCCGAGCTGTCCCGACTGCGTCGGCTTGAGGGGGGCGAGGGGCGGGTCAGGGTGGTGCGGTGACCTGCTTCGGGGGGCGACCGCGGAGAGCCAGATCTCCGGCGCCGGACGCCTGCGGTTCGGGTGACCGCCGACTGGCTTCGCCGGCCCTCCGAGCAGGGCAAGCTCACGCACGGCCTACCGCCATCCACACAGCGAGAGCCAGATCCCGCAGTAACTGCCCTGGCCGGTCGACCCGGTTACGGTCCTCGGGGAGGCCCAGCAGCGCGGCCCGCTGACGACCCGAGTCCAGTCGGCCAACCTGCCGGGCTGTCACCACCTGTCCACGCTCCACTGACGCCACAGGCGATCGGCACGCCCCGGCCTGCATCGCGCTGCGGCGTCCGGGCATCAACGGTCATCACGGGCATCCTGGAGCGGACGCAACACCGGCAGGCACCGTGGGCCGCCTCCGGTGCCGGCGTCGCACGAACTCTGGTGGGCCGGGTGACTGCGAGGCCCGGGCGTTCCATACGCCTGTCGGCGGAACGCCTGAGGAGGGTCCGCCGACAGTCGTATCCGTTCAGGGGCTCTGTGGTGCAATGACATCTGCCTGGCACCGGGCCTGGCGACGGCCCGTCGAGTACCCGGTCCGAAGCCCTGAGCACCAGCGAGCAGCGAGGAGTCACCGTGACCGTACGCGAGGCTGACGGGGAGGAGGGGGCGACCACTCGTACTTCCGAGAACGGGGGTGGCCGGGACAGGGCGATCACCTTGGCGGGGACACTGGCCGCGGCGGAGACCGCGGCACCCGTCGAGTCGCTCGACGTGGTCGCGCGCATGCTGCAGGAGCACCTCGGGGCCGCGTCGGTGTCGTTCCTGATCACCGACTTCACCGGCGGCTCGGTCGTACGGCTGGGGGTGGCGGGCACCGTCGATACCGATGAGCCCGCCCGGCGCATCACGCTGCGGGGCACCTTGTACGACGACGTGATCCGCACCCAGCGGCCGAGCGTGGAGGACAAAGGCGACGGCGCACTGGTGCGGATCGTCGCCCCGGTGACCAACCGCGGGGACGCCCTCGGGCTCCTCGAACTGTTCCTGCCCGCGCCGCCGGACGCGGAGGCGATGCGAGAGATCGGCGAGACCGCGCACGCCCTGGCGTACATCGTCATCGCGAACCGGTCCTTCACCGACGTGTACCAGTGGGGCCGCCGCACCACCCCGCTGAGTCTGGCCGCAGAGATCCAGCACCGGCTGCTCCCGGCTTCGCTGGCGTGCGAGGCCGCCCAGTTCGCGGTCGCCGGGGCCCTGGAGCCCGCCGACCACGTCGGGGGTGACACCTTCGACTACGTGATCGACCGGGACACCGTCCAGCTCTCCGTCACCGACGCCATGGGCCACGACGTCGCCGCCGCGCTGCTGGCCACGCTCCTGGTGGGCGCCCTCCGCCGGGCACGGCGAGCCGGTGCGGACCTCGCCGAACAGGCCCGCCAGGCCGACCAGGCCATGCTGGATCACGGCCGCCAGGGCTACGTCACCGGCCAGCTCCTGCGCATCAGCCTGCTCGACGGCAAGACCGAGTTCATCAACGCCGGGCACCCCTGGCCGCTGCGGATGCGGAACGGACAGGTGCGGGAGATCACTCCGAAGGTCGATATGCCGTTCGGCTTCCATGCCCCTCACACCTACCAGGTCCAGTCGCTGGACCTGCGGCCGGGCGACCGGCTGGTGATGCTGACCGACGGCATGCTGGAGCGCAACGCCAAGAATTTCGATCTGTCGGATCTGATCCTGCGCACCCGCGAGCTGCATCCCCGCGAGGCCGCCCGTACCCTCGTCGCGGCGATCGTCGACGCCAACAACGGCCACCTGCAGGACGACGCGACCGTCATGTGCCTGGATTGGCACGGCGTCGGCCACTCCCGGCGGGACGCCGACACCGGCGCCGACCTCGCCGACGCCTCCGCACCGTCACGGCCGGGGCGGGCCCTCCCGGGCGCTGACTCAGAGGCTGCTCCGCTCCGGTAGTCCCCGCTTCGGCCGCCCTTTGGCCGGCCGAAGCGGGGACTCCGCCCCGGGGGACCGCGGCAGGCAGGCGCCTGCGCGGCCTCACGGCGCCGACTACATCAAGACCCCGTGAGGCCCGTGAGGAAGGCGCGCGTACGGGTCGGATCACCATCGGTACCAGCGGCCTCGCCCCCCACCGGCGGCGGTGGAGCGCATGACGAAGCCGAGAAGCCACAGCACCAGGACGGCGACGGCGACCCACCAGAGGATCTTGATGGCGAAGCCGGCACCGAACAGGAGCAGTGCGAGAAGCAGAACAAGCAGCAGGGGAACCATGTTTATCAACCTCCTGCACGCTCCTTTGCCCTGCAATTCCCTCGTCATTCACCAATGACGCTCTGTTTGTGAAGGGAACGCCGGGGCACAAGGGCGCTATCGCGACAGCGGCACACGACCTGTCAGGAGGTGTTCTTCCATGACTGCCGGCGAGAAGGCCAAGGCCAAGAGCGAGCAGGCCGAGGGCAAGGCCAAGGAAGCCGTGGGAAGCGCCCTCGGGAACGACTGTGTGGCTGCTGAGGGACAGGCGGAAAAGAGTACGGGTGATGCCCGCGAGGCCAAGGAAATGACGAAGGACGCCTTTGAGCACTAACCCTTCCTTCTCCACCGAGGATTCGAAAGGGGTCCTGCCCGGCGTCATTTCGGGAAGGCCCCCTTTTCGCGGCACCACCGAGGGCCGGACACGCAGCCACTGAGATCCGCCTCAACCGCCTCACCGCCCCCTCACCCGCCACATGCCGACGTCTTCCCTTCCGTGGAACCGTCGCGCCCAGGTCGCCACCGGGCCGACGCCCACAAGTCCCCGGTGGACGAGGGAACGGGACGGCGGCTCTGTTCACCACGCGGTGGCTGGGAGCGGCAGGGGCGTGGGTCCCGTGCAGTACTGGATGAGTGGTCCGAGGACGGAGAGTGAGAGCATCCGCGTCATGGATGGTGCAGACGGTCACAGGGCTCGGTGGTGGGCGGCGCTGCGACGGACGCCGGTGGCCGTCTGGAACGACGACGTCACGGACTGGGCCGCCGCGCTGACCTATTACGCGGTCCTGGCCCTGTTCCCGTTGCTGCTGGTGATCCTCTCGATCCTGGGTCTGACCATGCCCACGGCCAAGCCGGAGGTCATCGACCGCATGGCGCAGGCCGCCCCGGCCGCGTCCCGCGCTCTGGTACGCAGCACCCTGCGGCAGATGGCCGGACAGTCGTCAGCGGCATGGACGCTGATCTTCGTCGGAGGGGCGGGAGCCCTGTGGTCGGGGTGCAGCTATCTGAGCGTCTTCCGCCGGGCGTTGTACGCCATGCATCGCATCAGCGCGGACCGGCCGGTCTGGCGTACCGCTCCGCGCATCATCGCCACGGCCCTCGTCCTGATCTCCCTGCTTCTCACGTCGACCCTCGCGCTGTTGCTCAGTGGCAGCCTGGCCCGGCGCCTGGGCCGGGCGCTGGATCTGGGTACCGGGCCGCAGGCCGCCTGGGACACACTGCGATGGCCGGTCGTGGCCGCGGTCGCCGTCGCCCTGGTGCTCGTCCTGTACCGATCAGGCCCGGCGTCCTCCCGCCCCGTCAGGAGGATGGCGCCCGGCGGCGCATTGGCGGTGGTGCTCCTGCTGGCCGCCTCATTCGGATTCGCCGCGTACACCTCGTACGTCAGCACCTATGACCGTCTGTACGGTTCACTGGCAGGCGGCGTGGTCTTCCTGGTCTGGCTGTGGCTGTCCAACCTGTCCCTTCTGGTAGGCGCTCAGTTCAACGCGGAGCTGGCGAAACCTGTGCACGGGGAATGAGCGGGTCTTCCCGTACCTGCGGCTGACCGCCCGTCGTTCAGGCACCTCGCCCGCCACCACCGGTGCCCCTCCTGCTCGGGGCGCGGGTCCGGGGCGGGCGTCTGCTCACTCAGGCCCTGTGGAGCCGAGCCAGAACGTTGCCGCGGTCAGTAAGCGGCCAGGAACACGGCGGTGTAGTGCGCGGTGAAGGCCGCCACGGTCAGCGCGTGGAAGACCTCGTGGAAGCCGAACCAGCGGGGTGAGGGGTCGGGCCGCTGGAGGGCGTAGACCACCGCGCCCGCACTGTAGAGGAGACCGCCGACAACGATCAGGACGAGTACGGCTGCTCCGCCGGTGTGCAGGAAGTCAGGCAGGTAGCGCACCGGCGCCCACCCCAGGGCCAGGTAACACGGGGTGTACAGCCAGCGCGGAGCTCCGACCCACAGGACCCTGAACGCGATGCCGGCCAACGCGCCCGCCCACACGATCCACAGCAGCACCGACCGCCGGTCCGGCGGGAGGAGGAGCACGGCCAGCGGGGTGCAGGTGCCGGCGATGATCAGGAAGATGTTGGCGTGGTCGAGACGTCGCAGAAGAGCCTCGCCGAGCGGCCCCCAGGTACCGCGGTGGTAGACGGCGCTCGTCGCGAACAGCAGCCAGGCGGTGACCGAGTACACGGCGCAGGCCAGGGCCGCCTGCGGAGTACGGGCCAGGCAGATGAGTACGACGCCTGCGATCAGTGCGGCAGGGACCATTCCGGCATGGAGCCAGCCACGCAGCCTCGGCTTGATCGGTTCGGCCAGGCCGGCCGCCCGCTCCACCAGAGCAGCAACCGAGTGAGCCTTCTCCCCTGCATCGTCGCCTTGTGATCCGCCGGGCAGCCCGTCTTCACGGCGCTCTCCACGCGCTGGGGCGACGTGAACATGGTCGAATTCAGCGGCGTCACGGGACACGGCTTCTCGTCCTCCCTCGGGCTCCTGGGCGTCACTGGCAACCATGCGGTCATGGTAGGAGACCCCACCCCCCGACAGCATGACGGGCGGTCGGCCCAGAACCCCGGGGCCGCGTCGACGGGCATGGGCTGGTTCGCCACCGTGTGAGCTCCAGCCCCGTTGATACTGCGGCCATTTGATTCTGCCGAAGCCGAGTAGATCGGCTTGTCATGGGAACGATCAAGGCTTCCGAACGGGCATCTCCGCTCGCCTACGCGCAAGGATCGCCGATGCTTCCTCAGGTCCGCCCCCACGTATCCGCCCCCCTGGCACACCAGCTGGAACACCAATTGGGTCTGGCTTCGCATCTGGAGGCCGGCCATCTCGATGTGGAGCGCGTCGCCGGCATCGCAGTCGTCGCAGCTGCCCACTCGGACGGCTATGCGGCCACCAGCCATCTTCTCGGGCTGCTGGCCGCGCTGCCTGCCCCCACCAGGGCAGGAGAACGTTTCTGGTCGGACCTGTGGAGATCTTCGGGCACCGCGTACCTGCTACCCGTCAACATCAAGGCTCTGGTGCTGCGTTCGCTGGCAGGAGAAGGAACCGCCCTGGCCCGACAGATCCTCTCGGCCGTCGATGAGATGACCCCGCCCCAGCGCGTCGCGGCCGGGGAGGTCATCGGTCAAGCCCTCTCCGAGTCCGACCATTTGCCCGACCTCAAGACACAGGTCATCGGAGAACTGTGGCTCCGAGATCTTGAGCTCACCGCCTGGCGCGTCCTGCACGCAGACCGCAGATCGGACGATGCGGCCGGACGGAAAGCCTTCGTCGACGCCTGGACCAGCGCCTGAACGTCTGCCCATCCGGGCAGCCTCGCAGGGCATGCGGCGCCCGAGCCGGCACGTGGCGCGCAGAGCCCCGTATCCGTACTCATCCGGATCGGGGGCGCGCGGCCACTGCTGCGCGGCCCCCAGCCTGTTTCCGACAAATCATGTTGGGTGGCGCCCCGTGCGAAGGCGGGGCCCATCTTTCCGCTGGAA
>NZ_JBVIHM010000005.1:207302-210135 GCF_055570295.1 Streptomyces sp. NPDC031265 | reverse complement strand
GTGGCGCAGCCAGACCGCGAATACCACATACCCTACATCACTCCGCGCCCTACCTCCCTCGCCCGTACCGCTGCCTCTCCTCCCCCCCCCCCCCTCCCCCCCCCCCCCCGATCCTGTGCACGACAAGTCCTGTCGGCGCGCGCCCGGTACGAGAGCGGGCCCCCTTGTCCGGCTGAAAGCACGGCCCGCACGGCCCGCGCGGGCCTCGGCAGTCACCGGACGCGGAGTGCCCTGCCCCTCGGGCAATGCTGCGAGGTCAGGCCGGGTTGATGTTCTCGGCCTGCGGGCCCTTTTGGCCTGAAGCTCACGAAAGCCCGAGGAGCTGATCGCGGAGTAGTGCGCGAAGACATCCGGGCCGCCGCCGTCCTGGGCGATGAAGCCGAAACCCTTCTCCGCATCGAACCACGTCACAGTTCCCGTAGCCATTGTCATGACTTCCAGTCGATGAACGCCTCCCGCTCCATGTGGAAGGCAGAAATGATCGACCTGGTTCCTGCGGCACAGCACAGCAAAACGCCCACACCCAAAGCGTGGGCAAAAAGGCGTCGGCAAAGACGAACTCCGAACCACGACAGCTGACGCCGACCTACACACCCGCACAGCGCGTCACCACGGGAACGATCACACCGCACACCGGGACTGCGCGGGCGGTGGCCGCCGATACCGGCGGGCACGCTCCTCTCATGCCGCGGCCGTGGGGTTGGGGGATTCGGCGGTGCGGCGGTGTTCGGCGTTGATGCGCTGGGCTTCTTGGAGTTGGTCTTCGAGGATGATGATGCGGCAGGCGGCTTCGATGGGTGTGCCCTGGTCGACGAGTTCGCGGGCGCGGGCGGCGATGCGGAGCTGGTAGCGGGAGTAGCGGCGGTGTCCGCCTTCGGAGCGGAGCGGGGTGATGAGGCGGGCGTCTCCGATGGCGCGGAGGAAGCCCTGGGTGGTGCCGAGTATTTCGGCGGCCCGGCCCATGGTGTAGGCGGGGTAGTCGTCGTCGTCGAGACGGCCGTAGGAGTCGTCTGCTGTCATCTGCACCTCTCTGTGGTCTCTGTGGTCTCTGTGGTCTCTGTGGAACGCGTTGAGGGGCCCTGGTGCCATATGGCACCAGGGCCCCGAAGGAACTGCTACACCATCTGCCGGCCCTAGTGCCGCACCGGCCTTCTGTGTCCGCAGACCCGGCCTTCACGCTGCCGGGGGTGCGGGGATCGCGGTTGCTTGACCGGAGACCACCTCACTATCGATGTCCTGCGGTACCCGGGCTCAAGGCTTCCGCCCGGGCGATCCTGATGGCGCTCGGCTCCTCCGTTCTTCCCTCTGAACAATCACTTACCAAACGGGGTACTGCGAACTGCGTACTGCTTGCACTGCTGATATTGCGAACTGCTGGTGGCCTCGCCAAGCGCCACCCCGTCGGCAGCCAGCCCCGTCGCCCGTCGTGCGTCTGCTCTGGCTTGGAACCCCACTGCCGAACCTCCCGGTGCGCGCGCCGGCAGCCGACGCCTTCACCGAGGTACCGCTCACTGACTTCACTGCTGGGTACTGCGTACTGCACCAACCGGTACTGCCACTGCGTCAACTGCCGTACTGCTCACGGCGGCCCCTGATCACTGCGGGCCACCCGGTCCGGTCGTCAGCCGCGTCGCCGTCCTGCAACAACCCTGGCTTCGCAACTCCACCACCGCACCGTCCTGCAACTGCACCTGCGGGTACTGCTCCCCGGCAGTTCGTCTCTGCCGGGCCCTGCTTGTCTCTCTGGCTACGAGAGAAACCATAACCACACCACCGGCGAATGTCTACTCCGGCCAACATAGATTTCCGCACGTTCGAACATGAGGTACCCGCCTCGACCGGTCTGTCGATGGTCGGAGCAGCCCGAAGCTCAGGTCCGGCGCTCGGAGTGACCCACAGCCGCGCAGCCCGTCGGGCTTCCCGGGGCGCCGCCGACTTCGCCACGACTACCGTCGACAGGTGCCAGCCACCACTGGGCATTCATGCTTTCGGGCGTATCACCCCGACAGGCCGGCCAGTGACGGGTGGCACCAGGACCCGCGCCGGTCTTGACGGGCCTGGCCCGATGACCGAGCGGCTCGTGGAAGTGGAAGCGGTGCACGAGGGTGCTGCCGCGAATACCGTTGCCGACGCACGCAATTCGGCACGGACCCTTCTCGACCTGATCGGCGGCACCGGGGGCTTCGGCCGGCCCATGGCCGACCGCCTCGCCCGCGCCGCCGCGGTCACCCGCCGGGCTTCCGGTGGCAGGACCGTGACGCCCGTCCCGCCTGGTAGCGCCACGGTTCAAGCAGCCGGATGACCGGTGAATATAATCTGCGTCATGTCGAAGCCTGACGAGCTGCTCGTTGACGTCGCCGCCCTGGTGGAGTCCGGGCAGAGCAACCAGATGTCCCTGACCGTGGTCACCGGTGGTGCTGTCATCACCGGTCGGCTGGCTCCCGAAGCAGTGTGGAGGCTGAGGGTGTCGGATGTACTGACGGACTCGGACCGCCTGGGAGAGTTCTCCTCCATCTTCAACGCCCCCGCGAAGAAGGACGGGCCGCCCACGCATCTGCACTTCCATGTCGCCCGGATCCTGCAGGGCACCGTGGGGATCCCGGAGACGGGCGGGATGTACCGCGTGGCGATCGAGGACGTCAGCGCCTGGACCGTGGGCGACTTCAGCTATTCCGACCGCTGAGCAATCGCTGCGGCGGGAACCCGTCGCACGCACTGTGGGCCCGACCGGCATGCCGGGCCAGACCCCCGCCACTCAAAGGTCGGGTCGCGCCTGTTCCCCCCAGCAGAAAGGCAAAGGGGTGCCCCGCATCCCGGAGGGTTCCTGCAGATA
>NZ_JBVIHM010000005.1:197359-207294 GCF_055570295.1 Streptomyces sp. NPDC031265 | reverse complement strand
CGTCCCCCCCCCCCCCCCCCCCCCCCCCCCCCCCCCCCCCCCCCCTCCCCCCCCCCCCCCCCCCCCCCCCCCCCCCACTGCCATTCAGGTGTCGGGTCGTGCCTGTTCCCTCGGTCAGACGGATACGGGCGTGCCCAGCATCGCGGAGGCTCGCTGCAGCGAGCTGAGGATGCGTACGGGTGCGGTCGTGGGGAGGGTGCGGCAGGTGAAGCCGAGCCGAGTCATGGCCCGGAGGACCTCGTCGGCGCTGAAGTCACGGCGGTCCTGGCGGGTGATGACCTGGCCGACCTGCTTGACGGGGTAGTGGCGGCGGCCGATGATCACGGATTCGCCGGTGCCCGGTTCGGGCTTGATGCCCTTCATCGATTCCAGCACGCCGCTCTTGGTGAGCTCGAAGGGGAAGCGGGCGATGACGCAGCGCATGTGGCCTCACAGGGAGAAGGAGAGAACGGTCCGACCAGGGTGAGGCGGTTCAGCGGGAGAGGGCGAGGACGCCCAGGGCGCTGCCTTGCTCGTCGACCACCGGCAGGGCACCGAGCCGGCGGGAGCGCATCACGTGCTCGGCTTCGGCCATCGTGGTCACGGGTGAGGTGAACGACCCGTGGTCGCCGAGGATGTCGCGCAGGCGGACGCGGTCCGTGTAAGCGGAGCTGTCGCGGACGGTGGTGAGTTCGGTCTGGGTGACCATGCCGGTGCACTGGCCGTCCTGGTCGCAGACGACCAGTCGACCCGTGCGGGCGGCGGCCATGACGGACAGCGCCACCTCGACGCTCATGTCGTCACAGACCTGCGGTCCGGCCGCGTCCATGACCTGCGCCACCGTCCTGTGCACGGGGCTGGCGACGGCGGGGCGGAGCTGCGTCTGAACCAGCGTCAAAAGGTGCCTCCTGCAGGGATGGGTCGGCTTCCCGATCACGAAGGTTCTAGGCCGCCGCACCGAAGACGGACTGGCGTACGGGCGCGCGCCGGGTCGCCGACGCGGGGCGGCGCCGGCCTCGGGAGGAGGCGCTGCGCTGGGGGCGTTCGACCACCGGTGCGGTGATGACGACCGGGATGCCGGACGGGGCCTGGGCGCCGGTGATCCGGCGCAGGGCCTCGTCGCCCGAGCGGACCTGGGTGGTCTGCGGCGTGATCCCAGCGGCCATCATCAGGCGGCTCATGTCGCGGCGCTGGTTGGCCAGGACCAGGGTGACGACGCTGCCGGACTCGCCGGCGCGGGCGGTACGGCCGCCGCGGTGGAGGTAGTCCTTGTGGTCGGTCGGCGGGTCGACGTTCACCACGAGGTCGAGGTTGTCGACGTGGATGCCGCGCGCCGCGACATTGGTCGCCACCAGCACGGTGACGTGTCCCGTCTTGAACTGCGCCAGCGTGCGGGTGCGCTGCGGCTGCGACTTGCCGCCGTGCAGCGCGGCGGCCCGTACACCGCTGTTGAGCAGGTCCTGGGTCAGCCGGTCGACGGCGTGCTTGGTGTCCAGGAACATGATCACCCGGCCGTCGCGGGCCGCGATCTCGGTCGTGGCGGCGTGCTTGTCGGCCCCGTGGACGTGCAGGACGTGGTGCTCCATCGTCGTGACCGCACCGGCCGACGGGTCGACCGAATGCACCACGGGGTCGGTCAGATAGCGGCGCACCAGCAGGTCGACGTTACGGTCCAAGGTGGCCGAGAACAGCATCCGCTGCCCCTCCGGACGCACCTGGTCGAGCAGCGCGGTGACCTGCGGCATGAAGCCCATGTCGGCCATCTGGTCGGCCTCGTCCAGCACCGTGATGGCGACCTGGTTCAGCCGGCAGTCGCCACGGTCGATGAGGTCCTTGAGCCGGCCCGGGGTCGCGACGACGACCTCGGCCCCGCCTCGCAGCGCGCCGGCCTGCTTGCCGATCGACATCCCGCCCACGACCGTGGCCAGTCGCAGCCTGACGGAGCGGGCGTACGGAGTGAGCGCGTCGGTCACCTGCTGTGCCAGCTCACGCGTCGGTACGAGGATCAGTCCCAGCGGCTGGCGGGGCTCGGCACGCTGTCCGGCGGTGCGGGCGAGCAGGGCGAGGCCGAAGGCGAGGGTCTTGCCGGAGCCGGTGCGTCCACGGCCCAGGACGTCACGGCCCGCCAGGGAGTTCGGCAGCGTCGCGCCCTGGATCGGGAACGGCGCGGTCACGCCCTGCTTGCCGAGTTCGGCCAGTAGCTGCTCGGGCATGTCGAGATCGGCGAAGCCCTCGACGGCGGGCAGCGCGGGGGTGATCGTCTTGGGGAGCGCGAACTCGCCTTGAACTGCGGCGGGCCGGCGGCCGTAACCGCTGGAACGGGCAGGCCCGGCGGAACGGCGCGGTGCCTGCGAGCCGAAGCGGCTGCCGCCCATTCCGGCGTCGGCACTGCCCTTACGGGCGCGGGCGGAGCGGTCGTTCGTACGTGTGCGGTTCATGCGGAACCTTCCCTGATGTGGCACATATCAAGGAATTCCCGCAGCGATGAGCGGCATGGAGAATTACAAGTATGGACCGATGGCAAAAGAAAGCAGATCTGGCCGGCGGAAATCTCCGGGGGCGCAGGTGCTGAAATGGGCGACGCGATGCAGACGTGATATCCGGGGCGTCGACTGCGGTGCAGCTCTTCAGGATGCGTCTGCATCCTGAAGGAGGATCCGCGTGTGGTGGGACTGCGGATTCCTCCGAGTCGACCCGCGGGTGAAACCACCGCGGGAAACGCGTGCAGCTGGGGCCCGCACCCCGAAGGATGCGGGCCCCAGCTACAGAATGTGCGTCAGCGTCAGGCCGGAACGATGTTCTCGGCCGTCGGGCCCTTCTGGCCCTGCGCGATGTCGAAGTTGACCTTCTGGCCTTCGAGCAGCTCACGGAAGCCCTGGGCGGCGATGTTCGAGTAGTGGGCGAACACGTCCGGGCCGCCACCGTCCTGCTCGATGAAGCCGAAGCCCTTTTCCGCGTTGAACCACTTCACGGTACCAGCAGCCATGTCATATCTCCTTTGGGGCAGTACATCGGAATCCGCACTGTGCGGATGCCGTGTCGCCGCGATGATTACCCCGCCCGGAAAATGACCGGAAATACAAAAGCGCTCCCACCGGCAGGAGCCGGGTGGGGGCACTTGAAGTTTTGGGAACCACAACTGCAACTGAGATCGACAGTAGCACGCCGGAGCGGCCTGTGCGCGTTGAATAATTCGCCTCCGCCCATGGCGTCAAAAACGCTCACTTCATGGTCCGCAAAATCCTCACTTCGCGGGCACAGATATTGGTCCACTCGGAGTACAACGTTTCAGGAAGAGCGGTCTGCTCCGTTGCCCGCCTGAGGATCTGCGTCAGCGGGGGCCGCACCGGCCCGGCGAATGAGCCGCCACGGCCGCACGCTCCCTTGAGGACCCGCTCGCCGAGATCATGCCTGGGCGGCGGTGATGTCTTGGGCCAGTGATCAACGAGCGTCAAGAAATCCAGGAGACAGCCCGTCATTGGCTGGTTGCGGCGAGGGCATCCTACGGGCCGCGGCTCCTGAGGCGTGTCGGCGGACGAGGGCGCCGCTCAAGCCGTGAGTCACACCGGCTCCTTCGAGCGAATCCCGTCGCAGGTGCCCGTCGCCGACTGACCAAGGCTGACCGCACCCGGTCACCGAACACCCCTTACGGGCCGCGTCCCTGCTGGACCCCGACGCTGCCGACGACCCGCGAATCCGCACCAGGAGACGGTGAAGCGGATCCCTGCGCAGGCGCCGCCCCACCCGCCGGCACCTGCGCGAACCTCTACCTGACGGCCCATCAGGACGGGTGTCGGACGAGCGTTCCGAGCGTCGTCCTCAGCGTCGGGATGTCGCCCGTAACGCCCACGGCGCACCTCACGCACACCATCCGAACCCGCAGGTCAGGCGACCTTTGCGACCGGTTCGAGGATCGCCACGCACTCCACGTGATGCGTCATCGGAAACAGATCGAACGCCCGCAGCGTCCGCACCCGGTACCCGCCCTCCCGGAAGTACCCCAGGTCCCGCGCCAGCGCCGCCGGGTCGCAGGCGACGTAGGCGATGCGGCGGGCGCCCAGGCCCGCGAGGTACTTGACCGTCTGCTTGCCCGCGCCCGCTCGCGGCGGGTCGAGGACGATCAGGTCCGCCTCGGTGATCTTCGTGCGGGGCAGGACCTGGTCGACCTTGCCCTGTTCGACGCGGACCCGCGGCAGGTCCGCCAGGTTGTGGCGGGCGTCCTCGACCGCACGCTTGGAGGACTCGATGCCCAGCACCGCGCCCTGCTCGCCGACGCGCTCGGCGATCGCGCCCGCGAACAGGCCGACCCCGCAGTACAGGTCGAGCGCCATCTCGCCCTTGCGCGGCATCAGGCCCTGCATCACGGCCTTGACCAGGGTGTCCGCGGCCTGCGGGTGGACCTGCCAGAAGCCGCCCATGCCCACGCGGTAGGTGCGCTCGTCGGCCCGCTCGCGGACGAAGGCGCGGCCGTGCACGCGGTGGACGCCGCCGTCCTTCTCCTCCACCCGCAGGACCGAGACCGGCTTGTCCAGCTCGACCAGCGGGAGGCGGCCGCCCGTGCGCGGGGTCAGTACCACCTGGCGGTCGTGCGAACCCGTCGCGGCGATCGCCTCGACCGACTCCATCTGCGGCCACTCGCGCTTCTCGATGCCCAGCTCGCTGACGCCGGGCGCCGCGATCATGCAGTGGTCGATCACCTGGACGTCGTGCGAGCGGTGCTTGCGCAGGCCTACTCGGCCGTCCTCGTCGATGGCGTACTGGACGCGGGTGCGCCACGCCGGGACCTGGCCCGCGGGGAGCTTGTCGCCCTCGGCCGGCATGACCGTGCCGTCCCAGCCGGCCTCCTCGGGCGTCAGCCCGGCGAGCCGCTGCAGCTGCTCGGCGATGACCTCGCCCTTGAAGCGGCGCTGCGCGCCCGGCTTCGCGTGCTGCCAGTCGCAGCCGCCGCACTTGCCGGGACCCGCGAACGCGCACGGCGCCTCGACCCGGTCCTTGGACGGCGACAGCACCTCGACCGCGTCCGCGCGCAGGTAGCGGGAGTCCTCCTCGCCCTCCGTGACGCGAGCGACGACCTTCTCACCCGGCAGCGCGTGCCTCACGAACAGCACCCGGCCCTGCTCCGTGCGGGCGATGCAGTGGCCACCGTGCGCCACGGGGCCGACCTCGACCTCGTACTCCTCCCCGACCAGCGAAGACGAAGGCTCAGACTCGTTCTGCATGTGGGGGTGACTCCAGAAGTGGTGAGGAGGGGCTGCCGTCCGCATACGGACGGCAGCCCCCCAGTCTACGTCGGCGAGCGGACCGCTCAGGCCTTCCCGCTCGGCTCCCTGCCGGCCGCTCAGCCCTTCCCGGTCGGCTCCTTCGGGCGCTGCGGTGCCACCGGGCCCCGCCGCACCGAACCCGGCGCGTTCCACTCCTGCCGCTTGCGGGCCCGCTTCTTGGCGACCTCCGAGGACTGGAGCTGGTAGGGGACGGACGTCACCATCACGCCCGGCGTGAAGAGCAGACGGCCCTTCAGGCGCAGTGCGCTCTGGTTGTGCAGCAGGTGCTCGTACCAGTGGCCCACCACGTACTCGGGGATGTACACGCTGACCGCGTCGCGCGGGCTCTCGCGGCGCAGGCCCTTGACGTACTCGATGACCGGGCGGGTGATCTCGCGGTACGGCGAGTCGATGATCTTCAGTGGTACGTCGATGCCGCGCCGCTCCCACTCGTCCTTGAGCGCCTTGGTCTCGGCTGCGTCGACGCTGACGCTGATCGCCTCCAGCTGGTTGGCGTGCAGCAGCTTGGCGTAGGCGAGGGCGCGCAGGGTCGGCTTGTGGAGCTTGGAGACCAGGACCACGGAGTGCACGCGCGAGGGGCGCACGTATTCGTCCGGGCGCTCCTCGGCCGCCGCGATCTCGTCGGCCACCTTGTCGTAGTGCTTGCGGATCGCGGTCATCGTTCCGTAGAAGATCACCATGCCCATCAGGGCGACCCAGGCGCCGTGGGTGAACTTGGTGGCGAGGACGACGACCAGGACGAGCCCGGTGAAGAAGGCGCCGAAGGTGTTGATCGCGCGGGAGCGGACCATGTGGCGGCGCTTGGCCGGGTCCTGCTCGGTGGCGAGGTGCCGGTTCCAGTGCCGGACCATGCCGGTCTGGCTCAGGGTGAACGAGACGAAGACGCCGACGATGTAGAGCTGGATCAGCCGGGTCGAGTCCGCGCCGTAGATCACCACGAGCAGGATCGCGGCCCCGGCCAGCAGCACGATGCCGTTGGAGAACGCGAGGCGGTCGCCGCGGGTGTGCAGCTGGCGCGGCAGATAGCGGTCCTGGGCGAGGATCGAGCCGAGCAGCGGGAAGCCGTTGTACGCGGTGTTGGCGGCCAGGAACAGGACCAGCGCGGTGGCCCCGGCCAGGATGACGAAGAGGAAGCTGCCCTTGCCGAAGACGGCCTCCGCGACCTGGGAGATCACCGGGTTCTGGACGTAGCCGTCGCCGACCGGGACGCCGTTGCTGAGCAGGTCGGTGGCGGGCTTCTCGGCCATCCGCACCTTGGTGGTCATGGCCAGCGCGATGATGCCGCAGAACATGGTGACCGCGAGGCCGCCCATCAGGGCGAGGGTGGTCGCCGCGTTCTTGGACTTGGGCTTGCGGAAGGCCGGGACGCCGTTGCTGATCGCCTCGACGCCGGTGAGCGCGGCACAGCCGGAGGAGAAGGCGCGCAGCAGCAGGAAGACGAGCGCGAAGCCCGCCAGGCCCTGGTGCTCGGCGTGGATCGTGTAGTCGGCCGTCGGGGCCTTCATCGTGTCGTCGAGGACCATGCCCTTGAAGGCACCCCACGCGATCATGACGAAGACGCCGCCCACGAAGACGTACGTGGGGATGGCGAAGAGGTTGCCCGACTCCTTCACGCCGCGCAGGTTCATCAGCGTGAGCAGCACGATGACGCCGACCGCGCAGAGCACCTTGTGCTCGACGACGAACGGGACGGCCGAGCCGAGGTTCTCGATGCCGGAGGCGATCGAGACGGCGACGGTCAGGACGTAGTCGACGAGGAGCGCGCTGGCGACGGTGAGGCCGGCCTTGGGCCCCAGGTTGGTGGTGGCGACCTCGTAGTCACCACCGCCGCTGGGGTAGGCGTGCACGTTCTGCCGGTACGAGGCGACCACCGTGAACATGAGCACCACGACCGCGACCGCGATCCAGGGGCTGAAGTGGTACGCCGACACACCCGCCACGGAGAGCACCAGGAGGACTTCTCCGGGCGCGTACGCGACGGACGAGAGCGGGTCGGACGCGAAGACGGGGAGCGCGATGCGTTTGGGGAGGAGCGTTTCTCCCAGCTTGTCGCTGCGCAGCGCCCGGCCGATCAGGATCCGTTTGGGCACGTCGGTCAGTTTGGACACAACAGAGAAGAGTAGGGGCTGCGGATTGACACGGCCCACCCGCCACCCCCCATCAGTACGAGAGGGCCGCCCGCACGGCCGTGACCACGACCGCGATCAGGTAGCAGCCGGTCGCCACGGCCACGGTCCGCTCGCGCTTCTCGGCGCCGAGTGACGTACGGGACAGCAGCCACGCGAGGGCGGGCAGGACCAGGACCGCGTGCAGGCTCACGCCGTGCAGCGGCTTGAGCGGCGCGGTGGAGGCGTAGGCGGCGAGCTGGTGGCCGGTGCGGGTGAGCACCACGCCGCGGGCGATCATCGCGGCGCCGGAGGCGAGCCCGACCAGCAGGATCGCGAAGCCCGCCCGGACCGCGAGCGCCATTCCGACCGGTCCGGACGGCGGACGGCGGAACGCGGCGGCCGCGAACCACGTGAGGATCACCACGAGCAGGCCCCCGCCGACGGCCAGCGTCATCGAGACGGCCGAGTCGAACGGCGTCTGCATGTCGAGGTGCGAGGGCACCTTGCGCCACGCCTGGAGCGTGATCCCGGCCACTTCCAGGACGCTGTCGGCGGCCAGCAGGCCGAGCAGGGCCGCCCGGGTGCGCGGCCCCGTCCGTACGTACGAGGTCACCCAGGTCAGCGCGGCCAGGGTGAGGCCGAAGGACAGGCCGAAGGTGGCGGGCTTGCGCCAGGAGACCGGCCCGTCCCAGGGGCCGCCCGCCACCGCGAACACGCCCAGATGGAACAGACCGGAGGCGAACAGGGCGGCCGCGGTGGCCAGACAGAGCCGCTCGGCGGTGCTGGCGCGGGGGTGCTCCGCGGCCCCGGCGCGCGCGGTGTGCGGCGGGAGTGAACGCCGTGTCGTTTTCACGCGTCTCAGCCTGCGCGACGGATGTGCGGCGGGGCGTCGTCCGGTGGGAGGCTCACCGACTGCGCCCGCGGAAGTACCGACGCTGGTGAGTGCATCCCGCCGCGAGCCGCATAAGCTCGTCACCGGGCAACGCCGACAAGGAAGTATGTGAGGGGACGTGCACATCGTCATCATGGGCTGCGGGCGAGTGGGAGCCGCTCTCGCGCAGACCTTGGAGCAGAAGGGGCACACGGTCGCCGTCATCGACCAGGACCCCACGGCCTTCCGCCGGCTCGGTTCCGGATTCAGCGGGCGCCGGGTCACCGGCGTCGGCTTCGACCAGGACACCCTGCGTGAAGCGGGGATCGAGGAGGCCGGCGCGTTCGCGGCGGTCTCCAGCGGCGACAACTCCAACATCATCGCGGCCCGGGTGGCCCGCGAGATGTTCGGGATCGAGAACGTCGCGGCCCGCATCTACGACCCGCGCCGCGCCGAGGTCTACCAGCGGCTCGGCATCCCGACGGTCGCCACGGTCCGCTGGACCGCCGACCAGATGCTGCGGCGGCTGCTGCCGTCCGGCTCGGAGCCGCTGTGGAGCGACCCGAGCGGCGCGCTGCAGCTGGCGGAGGTGCACACCTCCACGGCCTGGATCGGCCACAAGATCAGCAGGCTGCAGGAGGAGACGGGCGTGCGCGTCGCGTTCCTCACCCGGCTGGGCGAAGCGGTGCTGCCGAGCTCCCGGACGGTCCTGCAGGAAGGCGACCTCGTCCACGTGATGATGCGTACGGATGAGGTCGAGAAGGTCGAGGCGGCCTTCGCCCAGGGTCCCGAGGAGGGCGGTCACTGATGCGCGTCGCGATTGCCGGGGCCGGCGCGGTGGGTCGTTCCATCGCGGGCGAGCTTCTGGAGAACGGTCACGAGGTGCTCCTCGTGGACAAGGCGCCCACCGCCATCTCGGTGGAGCGGGTGCCGCAGGCGGAGTGGCTGCTCGCCGACGCCTGTGAGATCACCTCTCTGGACGAGGCGGCGCTCCAGCGCTGCAACGTGGTCATCGCGGCCACCGGCGACGACAAGGTGAACCTGGTCGTCTCGCTGCTCGCGAAGACCGAGTACGGCGTGCCGCGCGTGGTCGCCCGGGTCAACAACCCGAAGAACGAGTGGCTGTTCAACGAGTCATGGGGCGTGGACGTCGCCGTCTCGACCCCGCGTCTGATGTCGGCGCTGGTCGAGGAGGCGGTGAGCGTCGGCGACCTCGTACGGCTGCTGCGCTTCAGCCACGGCGACGCCAACCTGGTCGAGCTGACGCTGCCGCCGGAGTCGGCGCTGGCGGGCACCCAGGTCGGGGACGTGGCCTGGCCCGAGGACACCTCGCTGGTCACGATCATCCGGGGCACCCGGGTGCTCACTCCGCAGCCGGAGGAGACCCTGGAGGCGGGCGACGAGCTGCTGTTCGTGGCCGCGCAGGCCCGCGAGGAGCAGTTGGAGGACCTGCTGTCGGTGCGGCGGGAAGAGTCCGCGAGCTGACGCGACCTCACGGGTGTGGGAGGGGCCGGTTTTTAGCCGCGGGCCGTCTGTGTCTGGTCGCGCCCACGCGGCGGAGCCGCACAGAGACACAGCCCCGCGCCCCTTGGGCGCGAAGGGGGGGGGGGGGGGGGGGGGGGGGGGGGGGGGGGGGGGGGTTTTTGTTTCGCTTGTTTGCTCCTCTCTCCGCTGCTGTTTGGGTGTCTTTTCTTT
>NZ_JBVIHM010000005.1:145909-197349 GCF_055570295.1 Streptomyces sp. NPDC031265 | reverse complement strand
GTGGTGTGAAGGGCCTCTTGTGGCGGCGCCAACGAAAAGAAGAGAAAGGAAAAAAAAAAAACCCCACAACGGCGGGGGGGGGGGGGAGGGCCCCCCCCCCCCCCCCCCCCCCCCGGGCCCCCCTTTTCGCGCCGTCAGTTCCCAGCCGCCTCGGCGGCCTTGGCCGCCTTCGCGGCCTCCTCTTCCGCTTCCATCTCCGCGAACACGTCGATGGGCGGCGGGGCCTTGGCCAGGAAGATCCAGGTCAGCCAGACCGCCAGCAGGAACGGCGGGATCTTCAGGGCGATCAGCACCCAGCCGAGCTGGGAGGTGTTGGCCCACCAGTAGAGCGGGAAGAGGATCGCGCACTTGGCGAGCAGGATCAGGCCCCAGGCCCAACTGGCCTTCGCGTACGCCTTCTTGCGGCCGGGGTTCCTGGTGCGCCAGGACAGGTTCTCCTTGAAGACCGGGCCCAGCATCAGCCCGATCAGCGGGACCCCGAAGAGCGTGGTCACCAGATACGTGACGGCCAGGCCCAGGGTGTAGAGCATGCCGGGCAGATAGAAGTCCTTCGCGTTGCCCGTCATCATCGCGAAGACCACGCCGAAGGCCACGCCGAAGACGCCGCTGAAGGCGTGCTTGACGGTGTCCTTGCGGATCAGCCGGACCACGAGGAGCAGCAGCGAGACCGCGACGGCGGCGATCGCCGAGCTGTGCAGATCCTTGTTGACCGTGAAGATCGTGACGAAGAGGAGCCCGGGCAGGCACGTCTCCACCATGCCCCGGATCCCGCCGAACGCCTCGAAGAGTGCGGCTTCGGTGACGGCTTTGGCGTCGGCGTCCGGTGCGGTGCGCGCGTGCTTGGCGGCGGTCGTGGTGGTCGGCTTGTCGACTGACGTCACCGGCTACTCCTGTCCGAGCGGTCGGAGTTCGTATTTGGGGTTGAACAGCACCCGCCGGCCGTGGCTCATCGAGATCCGGCCCGAGGCGATCAGCTTGCGGCCCGGCTCTATGCCCACGATCGAGCGCCGTCCCAGCCACACCACGTCCAGCGGGGCGGTCCCGTCGAAGAGCTCGGCTTCCAGCGCCGGGACGCCCGCCCTCGGGCGCAGGGTGACCGTCCGCAAGGTACCAGTCACCTTGACTATCTGGCGGTCGTCGCAGTCGGAGATGCGGGTGCACCCCGTGGCCTGCGTGTCCTCCTGCAGTTCCGCGGAGTGCAGCTCCTCCTGCGAGGTGGACAGCCGGTCGAGCATCCGGCGGAAGCGCCCCGCGGGCTTCTCGGTTCGAAGGTCAGCACTCATACAGAAAGCGTACCGGCCCCCACCGGCACGGGAGGCGTCCGCGGTCACCCCGCCACGAGCCCGCTCACACCCCGCTCACCGCACGGACACAGCCCGCTCACCGCTCGAACCGGTACCCCATCCCCGGCTCCGCGATGCTGTACCTCCCGGGGAACGACCCCCGGACCCCCAGCAGATCTCCACGGCTCAGCGCTCGAACCGGTACCCCATCCCCGGCTCCGTGATGAAGTGGCGCGGATGCGAGGGGTCCAGTTCCAGCTTGCGGCGCAGCTGGGCCATGTAGACGCGCAGGTAGTTCGTCTCCGTCCCGTAGGAGGGGCCCCAGACTTCCTGGAGGAGCTGCTTCTGGCTGACCAGCCGGCCGGTGTTGCGGACCAGTACCTCCAGGAGGTGCCATTCGGTGGGCGTGAGGCGTACGTCCCGGCCCTCCCGGTTGACCTTCTTCGCGGCCAGGTCGACGGTGAAGCCCTCGGTCTCCACCGTCACCACGTCGTCCGTGCCCTCGCCACCGACCGGCTCGGCGCGGCGGACGGCCGCCCGCAGCCGGGCGAGCAGCTCGTCCATGCCGAACGGCTTGGTGACGTAGTCGTCGGCGCCCGCGTCCAGCGCCTCGACCTTCTCGTCGGAGGTGTGGCGGGCGGAGAGCACCAGGATCGGTACCCGGGTCCAGCCGCGCAGCCCCTTGATCACCTCGACGCCGTCCATGTCGGGCAGGCCGAGGTCCAGGACGACCACGTCGGGGTGGCGGGCGGCCGCGAGCTGGAGGGCGGTCGCCCCGTCGGGGGCCGCGTCCACCTCGTACTTCCTCGCCTTGAGGTTGATCACGAGGGCGCGGACGATCTGCGGCTCGTCGTCCACCACCAGCACCCGGGTCATGCGGATCCTGCTTTCTGCCGTGGGCCGCGGGTCACGAGGTGACCTGGGCGGAGAGGTCGGCGACGACCGGGCCGGGGCCGGGCACCGCCCTGAGGGTGAGCACCATGGTCATTCCGCCGCCGGGGGTGTCCTCGGCGGTGAGGGTGCCGCCCATCGACTCGACGAATCCCCGGGCGACCGCGAGCCCCAGTCCCACTCCGGCGCCGCGCGGAGCGTCACCGTACCGCTGGAAGGGCTCGAAGATCCGTTCCTTGCTCTCGTCCGGGACGCCGGGGCCGCGGTCGGCCACCCGGACCTCCACGCGGTCGCCGAGGGCGCTGGCGGCCACCAGGACGGGCGTGGCGTCGGGGCTGTACTTGACGGCGTTCTCGACGATGTTGGCGACGGCCCGCTCCAGGAGTCCGGAGTCGACGGCGACCATCGGCAGGCTCTCGGGGATGTCCAGCTCGACGCTGTCCTCCGCGACGCCGCCGAGCGCCATCGGGACCACCTCGTCGAGGTCGATCTCGCGGATGATCGGCCTGACGGTGCCGGTGTTGAGGCGGGACATGTCGAGGAGGTTGCCGACGAGGTGGTCGAGCCGGTCCGCGCCGTCCTCGATGCCCGCCAGGAGCTCGGCCTCGTCGTCCTCGGACCATTCGACGTCGTCGGAGCGCAGCGAGGTGACGGCGGCCTTGATGGAGGCCAGCGGGGTGCGCAGGTCGTGGCTGACGGCGGCGAGCAGCGCGGTGCGGATGCGGTTGCCCTCGGCGAGCTTGCGCGACTCCTCGGCCTCGTCGACCAGGCGCTGGCGGTCCAGTACGACGGCGGCCTGGGCGGCGAAGGCGCCGAGCACCCGGCGGTCCTCGGCGGGCAGCACCCGGCCGCTGAGGGCCAGCGCCATGTGGTCGCCGACCGGCATGTCGACGTCGGCGTCCTCGGGGCGGGCCACGGGGTGCGGGCCGACGCTGCCCGCGCGGGTCCACGGCTCTACGTCGCCCGCCCGCTCCAGGAGGGCCACGGACTCCATGGCGAAGGTCTCGCGGACACGCTCCAGGAGCGCGTCGAGCGTGGTCTCGCCGCGCAGCACGCTGCCCGCCAGGAACGAGAGGATCTCGGACTCGGCGCGCAGCCGGGCCGCCTGGTGGGTGCGGCGGGCCGCGAGGTCGACGACGGAGGCCACCGAGACCGCCACCAGGAAGAAGATCGCGATGGCGAGGATGTTCTTGGGGTCCGCGATGGTGATCTGGTGGACGGGCGGGGTGAAGTAGTAGTTCAGCAGGAACGAGCCGAAGGCGGCGGAGGCGAGCGCCGGGAGGAGCCCGCCGAGCAGGGCCGCGGCGACCGTGAGCGTCAGGAAGAGCAGCATGTCGTTGGCGAGCCCGAGGTCCGCGTCGACGTTGGTCAGCAGCAGGGTGAGCAGCGCGGGTCCCGCGACGCCCGAGAGCCAGCCCCAGATGCTCCTGGCCCGCCCGAGCCGCGCGCCGCGCGCCACCGGAAGCCCGCGCCCCTTGGCGACCTCTTCGTGGGTGACGATGTGCACGTCCAGGTCGGGCCCGGACTCGCGGGCCACGGTGGCGCCGACGCCCGGCCCGAAGACGTACTGCCAGGCCTTGCGGCGGCTGGAGCCGAGGACGATCTGGGTGGCGTTGACGCCCTGGGCGAACTCCAGGAGGGAGGCCGGGACGTCGTCGCCTATGACGTGGTGAAACGATCCGCCGAGGTCTTCGACCAGGGTGCGCTGGACGGCCAGTTCCTTGGGCGAGGCCGAGGTCAGCCCGTCACTGCGGGCCACGTACACCGCGAGGATCTCGCTGCCGGAGCCCTTGGCGGCCATCCGGGCCGCGCGCCGGATCAGGGTGCGGCCCTCGGGCCCGCCGGTCAGACCGACGACGATCCGCTCCCGGGCCTGCCAGGTGGAGCGGATGTTGTGCTCGCCCCGGTACTGCTGGAGGTACTCGTCGACCCGGTCCGCGACCCACAGCAGCGCGAGCTCGCGCAGCGCGGTCAGATTGCCGGGGCGGAAGTAGTTGGACAGGGCCGCGTCGACCTTGTCGGACTTGTAGATGTTGCCGTGCGCCATCCGGCGGCGCAGCGCCTGGGGCGACATGTCGACGAGCTCGATCTGGTCGGCCCGCCGCACCACCTCGTCGGGCACCGTCTCGCGCTGGCGCACGCCGGTTATCGACTCGACGACGTCGCCCAGCGACTCCAGGTGCTGGATGTTGACGGTCGAGACGACGTCGATGCCCGCCTGGAGCAGCTCCTCGACGTCCTGCCAGCGCTTGGTGTTGCGCGAGCCGGGCACATTGGTGTGGGCGAGTTCGTCCACCAGGGCGACGGCGGGCCTGCGCTCCAGGACCGCGTCGACGTCCATCTCGGTGAAGACCGAGCCGCGGTACTCGATGGTGCGCCGCTGGATCTGCTCCAGGCCGTGCAGCATCACCTCGGTGCGCGGGCGCCCGTGGTGCTCCACGAACGCCACCACGCAGTCGGTGCCGCGTTCCACGCGCCGGTGGCCCTCGGACAGCATCGCGTACGTCTTGCCGACGCCCGGTGCCGAACCGAGGTATATCCGTAGCTTGCCGCGTGCCATGGCCCCATTGTCTTTCAGAGAACTGCTGCGTACGCGGTGCCGACCTTACGGCCCCCGATTCCGGCAAATCGGACCGGGAGCGCGGCTGAGCTGCCGTATTGACGCGATTCTGATACGCGGGGTGGGGCCCGGGGCGGTCAGCCGTGGTCGGTGATCCGCCCGTCGCTCAGCTCCAGGACGCGGTCCGCGAGCCCGAGCAGCTGGGTGTCGTGGGTGGCGACCAGGGCGGTGACGCCCTCGCTGCGCACGACCGCGCGCAGCAGCTCCATGACCGCGAGCCCGGTCTCGGCGTCCAGCTGGCCGGTGGGCTCGTCGGCGATCAGGAGCGCGGGCCGGTTGGCGAGCGCGCGGGCGATGGCGACGCGCTGCTGCTGGCCGCCGGAGAGCTCGCCGGGGCGCTGCTGGGCGTGGTCGCCGAGCCCGACCAGGGCGAGCAGCAGCTCCACGCGCGCGTCGCGCTCGCGCGGGTCGGCCTTGCGCAGCCGCATCGGGACGCCGACGTTCTCGGCTGCCGACAGGATCGGGATCAGTCCGAAGGACTGGAAGATGAAGCCGATACGGTCGCGGCGCAGCGCCAGCAGGCCCTCCTCGCCGAGGTCCGCCAGGTCCGTGGAGTCGACGGTGATCCGGCCGCCGTCCGGCCGGTCGAGCCCGCCGACGAGGTTGAGCAGCGTCGTCTTGCCGGATCCGGAGCGCCCCTTGAGGGCGACGAGCTCGCCGCGCGGCACCTCGAAGGACACCCCGCGCAGCGCGTGCACGGCGGCGGCGCCTTCCCCGTACGAGCGGCGCAGGTCCTCGACGCGGACCATCGGCCCGCTGCCCGGCTCCGCCACGACGGCCGTGCCGCGCCCGCTGGTGCTCTCGCTCATGTCCGCTCCCCCCGTACGTATGTCCCCGGCCGCGCCAGTATGTGCAGGAGGCACCCGTCTGGGCAATGCGTACGGGACCCGAAAACGCCGACGGGCCGCACCCCGCGAAGGGGTACGGCCCGCCGGAGGACCGGAAGCCGGTCAGCGCACCTCGGTGATCTCCGGGCCGCGCTGGAGCTGGCCCATGCCGCCGGAGAAGCGCGAGCCCTCCTGCTCCTCCTGCTGGACGCCGTCGGGCATCATCTGCGCGTCGTCCGGCAGCTTCAGGACGATCGGGTCGCGCGGGGCCATCGGGCCCTCGCCGCGCACCACGACCGCGTCCTGGAAGATCTGCTCAAGGAGCCCCGCGGCCTGCGGCTGCACCGCGCCCTGGCCGGAGATCACACCGCGCAGGAACCAGCGCGGCCCGTCCACGCCCACGAAGCGGACCAGCTGCACCCCGTTCGTACCGTCCGGGAGCTGGACCGGCACCTGGGCGCGCAGCTCCCAGCCGAGCGGGCCCTCGACCTCGTCGATGATGCCGCCCTGCTGGGTGATGCCGGAGGCGATCTCCTCGCGGACCTCGCCCCAGATGCCCTCGTTCTTGGGGGCCGCGAAGGCCTGCAGCTGTACGGCGCTGTCGCGCAGCACGACGGTCGCCGCGACGATGGCGTCGCCCGCGACCTCGACCCGCAGCTCCATGCCCTCGACTCCGGGGACGAACAGTCCGCCCAGGTCGACCCGGCCCTCTCCGGCCTCGGTGACCTCGGAGATGTCCCACGGACCGTTCGGCCGGGGCGCCGGCGGCAGGTTCATCCTGCGCGGCTCGTCCGCGTCGGCGGAGTCATCGGCGTAGTCGGCATCTTCACCGTCGATGCCGTCGACGACCTGCTCGGCCTCGCCCGCCGTGTCTTCGGCGGAGCCGCTCTTCTTGCGACGTCCGAACACGTCACTGTCCTTCCCGGTCGGATACGACCGAAGCGTATCGATTCCCACCCGTAGTGCCGTCCACAGCGGCATGACCGCCGGTGGAACCGAAGCCCCCCTCGGCCCTCGCCGAGCCGGGAAGCTCCGCCACCTCGTGGAAGCGCACCTTCTCGACCTGCTGGACGACAAGTTGGGCAATCCGGTCGAATCGCTCGAACCGCACGGTCTCGCGCGGGTCGAGATTGACCACGATCACCTTGATTTCCCCACGGTACCCGGCATCCACCGTCCCCGGGGCATTCACCAGGGCAACACCGCAGCGTGCGGCCAGGCCGGACCTCGGATGCACAAAGGCCGCGTACCCGTCGGGCAGGGCGATACTCACCCCGGTGGGCAGAACGGCCCGCTCCCCGGGGGCGAGCTCGGCGGCCTCGGTGGTGACGAGGTCGGCTCCCGCGTCGCCGGGGTGCCCGTACGCCGGAATCGGCACCTGCGGGTCGACTCGGCGGATGAGGACGTCTACGGGGTTACGGGTCACGGGTTCACCTCGAAGGCGCGGGCGCGCCTGACCTGGTCGGGGTCGGACATGACGGCCTGGATCTCCTGCGGACGGCCGTTCTCGATGAAGTGGTCGACCTTCACCTCGATGAAGAGGGCGTCGGCCCGGACCGCCACCGGCCCGTCGGGGCCGCCTATCCGCCCGGTCGCCCTGGAGTAGATCCTCCGCCCGTCGACGGCGGTGACCTCGGCCTCCAGGAACAGCACGGTGTCCACCGGCACGGGCCGTACGAAGTCGGTCTCCAGGCGGCCGGTCACCGCGATCGTCTGCAGCAGCCAGTTCAGCGAGCCGAGCGTCTCGTCGAGCGCCGTGGCGAGCACCCCGCCGTGCGCGAGGCCGGGGGCGCCCTGGTGGGCGGGGCGCACGGTGAACTCGGCGGTGACGGTCACGCCCGCGCCGGCCCGCGCCTCCAGGTGCAGTCCGTGGGGCTGTCCGCCGCCGCAGCCGAAGCAGTGCTCGTAGTGCGCGCCGAGCAGCTCGCCCGGGGCGGGCGCGTCGGGGTGCCGGACCGGCGGCTTCGCGTCGGCCGGGGGCGTCAAAGACGCAGATCTAGCAGTCACAGCCGCTGACCTTACCCGCGGTCCCGGGCGCCGGTCGCGCCGTGCCAAGCTTGCTGTCATGCAGCCGAACGCCCCTCAGTACACCGAACGCCTCACCGCCCCCCGCTCGTGGTGGCTGATCGCCGCCCTGGTCGGGGTGGCGTGCGCGCTGATGCTGCTGCCGCTGGGCGGCCTGCCGCTCCTGGCGGGCCTCATCGGCGGGACGGCCGCGGCCGCGGTGGTGGTGAGTTCGTACGGCTCGGTACGGATCCGGGTCGTGGCGGGCACGCTGGTGGCGGGCGACGCCCGGATCCCGGTGACCGCGCTCGGCGAGCCCGAGGTGCTGGACGCGGAGGAGGCCCGCGCCTGGCGGCTGCACAAGGCCGACCCGCGCGCCTTCATGCTGCTGCGCAGTTACATCCCGACGGCGGTACGGGTGGAGGTCACGGACCCGCAGGACCCGACTCCGTACGTGTATCTGTCGACGCGGGACCCGCGGAAGCTGAAGCAGGTGCTGGAGACCCTGCGGGCGTCCGACGCGCACTGAGTCCGGCGGGGAAAACAGCCCCGTCGGCGCCTGAGGAGCGGGGTCCGGGGCAGAACCCGTGCCGACGGCCTAGTGGCCGAGCTCCTTCGGGAGCTCCCCGGGCCTGAGCGGGTCGGCGGGCTGCTCCAGGGCCGGGAGCGCGGGCAGCGCGTCCCAGGGAACCGCGTGCTTGCGCAGATCGTCGCGGACGTGCGCCGCGACCTTCTTCGTGTCGCGCCGGTTCATCACCGCGCCCACCGCCGCGCCGACCATGAACGGCGTCAGGTTCGGCAGGTTGCGGACCAGGCGCTTGGTGATCTGCTGGCGCAGTTCGCGCTTCATCTGGCCGCCGAGGGCGGCATTGATGGTCGCCGGTCTGGTCACCTGGACGCCGCGCTCCTCGGTCCAGGACGTCAGATACGCCATGGCGCGCTCTTTCAGATTGCCAGGCGGGCGCAACCCGTAGACCTCGTGGAGCTCGGCGATGAGCTTGAGTTCGATGGCGGCGACGCCGGTGATCTCGGCGGCCAGCTCGGCCGGCATGGCCGGCGGGACGGGGAGCATCGCGGCGGCGCCGATGCCCGCGCCCACCGTCGACGTGGCGTTCGCGGCGCCCGCGATCAGTTTGTCCGCGATTTGCTCCGGGCCGAGACCCGGGAATTGCCCGCGCAGGGTCGCCAGGTCTCGGACGGGAATGCGTGGGGCGATCTCGATGACGCGATCGGCGAGGTGGCCGATTCCGGCCCTGGCGCCCGCGCCGCTCTTGCGGACCCCTTTCTTGAGGGCCGGGACGCCCTTGGTGGCGGCTGCTCTGCGCAGGGCGTCCAGGCGTCGGGCCCCGGCCGCGGGCCCCGCCTGGTCGTCCAGTACTGCTTCGAGCGAGGCCGGCCGGCCCCGCTCGTCCTCATGTGCACGGGCGGCAGAGCTCACCGCGGGGAGGGCGGAGGGCTCGGCGGGCGTCTGGACGCCCTCTGCCGGGCCTGTGCCGCCCTGTGACACCTCGGGCGTACCCGAGGCACCCTTTCGCCGGAACGGTCGCTTCCGGGGCGGTTCGACGCCTGCCACGGCCTGCCTGATCAGTCGCAGTCGCGGCAGATCGGCTGGCCGTTCTTCTCCCTGGCCAGCTGGCTGCGGTGGTGCACGAGGAAACAGCTCATGCAGGTGAACTCGTCGGCCTGCTTGGGCAGGACCCGGACGGCGAGTTCCTCGTTGGAAAGGTCCGCGCCGGGCAGTTCCATGCCCTCCGCGGCCTCGAAATCGTCGACGTCGACGGCCGAGGCGGACTTGTCGTTCCGCCGGGCCTTCAGTTCTTCAAGACTGTCGGAATCGACGTCGTCATCGGTCTTGCGTGGGGTGTCGTAGTCCGTTGCCATGTCGCTCTCCCCCTCTGGGTGGTTGCGGTGTCTCCAGCGCACGTAACGCGTGAGAGGCCGGACTTGTGCCCGACCCGAGGCGGAGATTTTGCCTCACATCAAGGTCTGTTACTCAATCGACACCCAGCCGCACTCCTCAAGAGTGATCGTCTTGGGTGGCGATCGGGACCGTACACGGTCCGAATGTCGCACTTCACGGGCGCCACCCCGTGTACTTCCCGTGATCTCACCCCCCGGAAACCCGGACTTTTCCCGGTTTTCCGGGGGAAGCCTTGATCACGGAGAGTAGATGGCCGGAATTTTGTCCCTGTGATTGATCACACACGAATACCTTCGGAACAGGTCCCGAAAATTCCGCTCAAAGCGAACTTCTCGATGGCATCGAAAAGCATCTCAGACGGGCAGGGTGACACGCATCACGAGGCCGCCTCCCTCACGGGGCTCCGCGATGATACGGCCTCCGTGAGCCCGCGCGACGGATCGGGCGATGGACAGGCCGAGGCCGACGCCCTTGTCGCTTCCGGTCCGCTCGGTCCGCAGCCGCCGGAACGGCTCGAAGAGGTTGTCGATCTCGTACGCGGGAACCACCGGCCCCGTGTTCGAGACCAGCAGGACCGCCTGGCCGTCCCTGAGCTCGGTGGTCACCGAGACCCAGCCGTCCTCCGGCACGTTGTAGCGTACGGCGTTCTGCACCAGGTTCAGGGCGATCCGCTCAAGGAGCACGCCGCTGCCCTGGACCACCGCGGGCGCCCGCTCACCGCGGATCTCCACGCCCTTGGCCTGGGCCTCACCGCGGGCCTGGTCGATGGCGCGGGAGGCGACCTCGGCCAGGTCGACCGGCTTGCGGTCGACGATCTCGTTCTCGCTCCGGGCCAGCAGCAGCAGGCCCTCGACCAGCTGCTCACTGCGCTCGTTGGTGGCAAGCAGGGTCTTGCCCAGCTGGTGGAGCTCTATGGGAGCCCCCGGGTCGGACAGATGGACCTCCAGGAGCGTGCGGTTGATCGCCAGCGGGGTCCTCAGCTCGTGCGAGGCGTTGGCGACGAACCGCTGCTGGGCGGTGAAGGCCCGCTCCAGGCGGTCCAGCATGTCGTCGAAGGTGTCCGAGAGCTCCTTGAGCTCGTCGTCCGGGCCGTCCAGCTCGATCCGCCGGCTCAGGTCGGTCCCGGCCACCCGCCGGGCGGTCCGGGTGATCCGGCCCAGCGGCGACAGGACGCGGCCCGCCATCGCGTATCCGAAGGCGAAGGCGATGACGCTGAGGCCGAGCAGCGCCATCAGGGAGCGGGTCAGCAGATCGTCGAGGGCGTGCTGGCGCTGCTGGGTCATACAGGCGCTGATGGCGTCGTTGAACTCCGTGATGTTGCCCGGTGTGGTCGGGAGCTGGCAGCCGCCGCTCGTGACCGTGACGTTCTGCCCGCCGACGATCTTGAACGGCTGGTTCCCGCCGGTGTGCAGCGCGGAGGCCGCCAGCAGATAGATGATCGAGAGCAGCAGAATGCCCGCGATCATGAACATGCCGCCGTAGAGCAGGGTCAGCCTTATGCGGATGGTCGGGCGCACCCACGGGAAGGGTGGCTCGGCTCCCCTGGGGTCCCAGGTCGGTTTCGGTGGCGCCGCGGGGGGCGCGGGCGTGGTGGCCATCGCGGTCAGATCCGGTATCCCGAGCCCGGCACGGTGACGATGACGGGCGGCTCACCGAGCTTGCGGCGCAGCGTCATCACCGTCACCCGCACCACGTTGGTGAACGGGTCCGTGTTCTCGTCCCAGGCCTTCTCCAGGAGCTGCTCGGCCGAGACGACCGCGCCCTCGCTGCGCATCAGCACCTCCAGGACCGCGAACTCCTTGGGGGCCAGCTGGATCTCCTTGCCGTCGCGGAAGATCTCGCGCCGGTTGGGGTCGAGCTTGATGCCCGCGCGCTCCAGGATGGGCGGCAGCGGCACCGTCGTACGCCGCCCCAGGGCCCTGACCCGGGCGGTCAGCTCGCTGAAGGCGAACGGCTTGGGCAGATAGTCGTCGGCGCCGATCTCCAGGCCCTCCACCCGGTCGCTGACGTCGCCGGAGGCGGTCAGCATCAGGACCCGGGTTGGCATTCCCAGCTCGACGATCTTGCGGCAGACGTCGTCGCCGTGCACCAGCGGGAGGTCCCGGTCGAGCACCACCACGTCGTAGTCATTGACCCCGATGCGCTCCAGGGCGGCGGCGCCGTCGTACACGACGTCGACGGCCATTGCCTCCCGGCGCAGTCCGGTGGCCACCGCATCGGCGAGCAGTTGCTCGTCCTCGACGACGAGTACGCGCACGGCGCTTTTCCTTCCTGTGAGCCCTCGCGGGCCGCTGATGCCCCGTGGGCGCCTGTGGGCCCGCTCGGGCGGTTCCTGAGCCCGTACGGGCAGTTCTGTGGGCGCTGAAGCAGTGACTGTGTGCTTCCATCCTGCCCCTTACGGCCATAAACCGGCGGTAAGACGGTGCTGCCGCACAGCCGCCGCCCGACCTGCGGCTTCCCGGGTCGCCCGGGAATTCCGGGGATTGCCGCGCGAGTTGAGGTTTCTCGCACTCCGGGCCGGGGGAGGACGACTGCACACCCGCGATCACGCCCTGTATGTGGCATGCCACTACCCGCTGCTCGTGATCGTGGACCCACCGTCGGCACACCCCCGTGCCGCCCGCCACCGACCCACGACGAGGGGGCACCATGGACGCATTCACCGCAGGACTCCTGCAGCGCATCAGGGCCACGGAGACGGACCTCACGCAGGCTCGTGAGAGCGGCGACGACTTCCTCGCGGAGGTCGAGCAGGCCGAGCTCGACGATCTTCATCGCCTCGCCGCCGAACACGGCGTCGAGGTGGCCGTCGCGGCACACTGACGCGCCGGAGGGGACCCCCGGCACCGCGGGACGGTGCCGGGGGTCTCCGCTGTCCGGGGGCGGGCGCCGGGCGGCTCAGTCGTGCCAGGCGCCGTACTCCTCCAGGAGCGCCTGGAGCGGGCCGAAGAGCTCCGGGGTCGCCGCGATCGTCAGCTTCCGGGAGGCCGGGTCGCCCGCGCGCCCGCCGGTCAGGGCGCCCGCCTCGCGCGCGATGAGGTCGCCCGCCGCCAGGTCCCAGGGGTTCAGGCCGCGCTCGTAGTACGCGTCCAGTCGCCCGGCCGCCACGTCGCACAGGTCGATCGCCGCCGAGCCGCCGCGCCGGATGTCCCGGAACCGCGGGATCAGCCGCTCCACGACGGACGCCTGGTGGGCCCGGACCGACTGGACGTAGGCGAAGCCGGTGCCGAGCAGGGACTGTTCGAGCGGGGCGGCCGGGCGGCAGCGCAGCCGCCGCTCGCCGAGGAACGCGCCGCCGCCGAGCACCGCGTGGTACGTCTCGCCCCGCATCGGCGCTTCGACCACGCCCGCGACCCGCACGCCGTCGCGCTCGGCGGCGATGGAGACGGACCAAGTGGGCAGCCCGTACAGGTAGTTGACGGTGCCGTCGAGCGGGTCGATGACCCAGCGGATCCCGCTGGTGCCCTCGCTGGAGGCGCCCTCCTCGCCGAGGAAGCCGTCGTCGGGGCGGTGCTCGGAGAGGAAGCCGGTGATCAGCTTCTCGGCGGCGATGTCCATCTCGGTGACGACGTCGATGGAGCTCGTCTTGGTGGCGGCGACGCCCAGGTCCTCCGGGCGCCCGTCCCGCAGCAGCGCCCCGGCCCGGCGGGCGGCCTCCAGGGCCAGAGCGAGCAGTTCTGCGTTCTCGGCGTGCTCGTCCTGCTGAGCAGCGGTGTGGTGCGCGGTCATCGTCGCTCCTTACGCGTACGGGCTGTCGGCGCCGGCTGCGGCGGGCCGGGGGGCGCGGGCCGGGCAGCAGCCGGCCGGGCAGAGGTCGTGCGAGGGGCCGAGCTCGCCGAGGGCGCAGCGCTCGACGCTCTGTCCGCGCTCGGCCGCCGCCCGCTCCAGGACGAGTTCGCGCACGGCGGCGGCGAACCGGGGGTCCGCGCCGACGGTGGCCGACCGCACGACCGGCAGACCGAGCTCGGCGGCCTTGGCGGTGGCCTCCGTGTCCAGGTCGTACAGGACCTCCATGTGGTCCGAGACGAAGCCGATGGGCACCATCACGACCGCGGGCACGCCCTTGCCGTGCAGCGCCTCCAGGTGGTCGCAGATGTCCGGCTCCAGCCAGGGGATGTGCGGGGCGCCGGAGCGGGACTGGTAGACGAGCTCCCAGGGCTGCTCGACCCCCGTCTCGCCGGCCACGGCGTCGGCGATCAGCCGGGCCACGGCCAGGTGCTCGCGCACATAGGCGCCGCCCTCCCCGTGCTCATCGGCCGGGCCGGAGGTGTCGGCGGAGGCGTCCGGGATCGAGTGGGTGGTGAACGCGAGGTGGGCGCCGGCCCGGACCTCCTCGGGGAGCTGGGCCAGCGAGGCGAGGACCCCGTCGATCATCGGACGGACGAAGCCGGGGTGGTTGAAGTAGTGCCGCAGCTTGTCCACGCGCGGCGGCTCGATGCCCTCCGCCTCCAGCGCGGCCAGCGCGTCCGCCAGGTTCTCGCGGTACTGGCGGCAGCCCGAGTACGACGCGTAGGCGCTGGTGGTGAGCACGGCGATACGGCGGTGGCCCGCCAGGGCCATCTCGCGCAGGGTGTCCGTCAGATACGGCGCCCAGTTCCGGTTGCCCCAGTGGACCGGGAGGTCCAGGCTGTTCCTCGCGAAGTCCTCGCGCAGGGCGTCCAGGAGGGCGCGGTTCTGCTCGTTGATGGGGCTGACCCCGCCGAACAGGAAGTAGTGCTGCCCCACCTCTTTGAGCCGCTCCTTGGGGATGCCCCGGCCGCGCGTCACGTTCTCCAGGAACGGGACCACGTCGTCGGGGCCCTCGGGGCCGCCGAAGGAGAGCAGCAGCAGGGCGTCGTACGGAGCCGCGTCGGCGGCCGCTCCGGGAGCTTGATCGCGCAGATCGGACATGGCATCGATCCTGCCATCCGCCACTGACAACCGCGGAACCGGCCGGGAACGGGGGCGAGGGGAGGACGCGCACCGGGCGGGTCCGGAAAACCGCGTGCACCGGTGGCACTCGGCACCGTAACTTCAACACCGTAAGCTTTAGATATTAATTACACGCTTCAGCCACAGGGTTGAGCCGGCCGCCGGAGCCCCCATGCCCAGTCCGTACCGCGCGATCTTCGCCGCCCCCGGCACCAAGCGGTTCTCCGCGGCCGGGCTGCTCGGCCGGATGCCGCTGTCCATGATGGGCATCGGCATCGTCACGATGGTCTCCCAGCTCACCGGCCGCTACGGCCTGGCCGGGGCGCTCTCCGCGACCCTCGCGATGTCGGCCGCCGTGCTCGGCCCGTACATCTCGCGCCTGGTCGACCGGCACGGCCAGCGCCGGGTGCTGCGCCCCGCAACCCTCGCCGCGGTGGCCGCCGTGGCCGGGCTGCTCGTCTGCGCCCAGCAGAGCGCGCCGGAGTGGTCGCTGTTCGTCTTCGCGGCGGCCGCGGGCTGCGTGCCCAGCGTCGGCTCGATGGTCCGGGCCCGCTGGGCCGAGCTCTACCGGGGCGACGGGCAGAACCTGCACGCCGCGTACTCGTGGGAGTCGATCGTCGACGAGCTCTGCTTCATCGTCGGGCCGATCCTCTCCATCGGGCTCTCCACCGCCTGGTTCGCCGAGGCGGGGCCGCTGATCGCGGCCGGATTCCTGGTCGTCGGCGTCTTCTGGCTGACCGCCCAGCGCGCCACCGAGCCCGTGCCGCACCCGCGCGAGCACCACACCGGCGGCTCCGCGCTGCGCTCCCCGGGACTCCAGGTCCTGGTCGCCACCTTCGTCGCCACCGGCGCGGTCTTCGGCGCGGTCGACGTGGTCACCGTGGCCTTCGCCGACGAGCGCGGACACAAGGCGGCGGCCAGCCTGGTGCTCGCCGTGTATGCGCTGGGCTCGTGCCTCGCGGGAGCGGTGTTCGGGCTGCTGCGCCTCAAGGGCGCCGCTGCCACGAGGTGGCTGGTGGGAGTGTGTGCGATGGCGGTGAGTATGATCCCGCTCCAACTGGCCGGGAGCCTGCCGTTCCTGGCCGTGGCGCTCTTTGTCGCGGGCCTGTCCATCGCACCGACGATGGTGACCACCATGGCCCTCGTCGAGCAGCACGTACCGCGCAGCAAGCTCACCGAGGGCATGACCTGGACCAGTACCGGGCTGGCGGTCGGTGTGGCGCTCGGCTCGTCCGCCGCCGGCTGGGTGGTGGACGCGGCGGGCGCGCGCTCGGGGTATCTGGTGCCCGTCGTGGCGGGAGCGCTCGCGGCCGCGGTGGCGTTCCTGGGGTACCGCCGGCTGAGCAGGCCGGCGCCGCAACGGGAGGGGCTCGGAGCAGATGAGCGGAGCGAGCAGCAGCACGTGGCGTAACTGGGCGGGCAACGTCACGGCCCGGCCGGTGCGGGAGGTCTCCCCCGCCTCGGCGGCCGAACTGGCCGCCGCCGTGCGCCGGGCGGCCGAGGACGGCCTCAAGGTGAAGGCGGTCGGCACCGGCCACTCCTTCACCACGGCCGCCGCCACCGACGGCGTGCTCATACGTCCGGATCTGCTCACCGGCATCCGGGAGATCGACCGTACGGCCATGACGGTGACCGTCGAGGCGGGCACGCCCCTGAAGCGGCTGAACGCGGTCCTCGCGCGCGAGGGTCTCTCGCTCACCAACATGGGCGACATCATGGAGCAGACGGTGGCCGGGGCCACCTCCACCGGTACCCACGGCACCGGCCGCGACTCGGCCTCGATAGCCGCGCAGATCACGGGGCTTGAGCTGATCACGGCCGATGGCTCGCTCCTGAAGTGTTCGGCCGAGGGGACCGACGAAGAGCGAGCCGTCTTCGCGGCGGCGCGGATCGGGCTCGGGGCGCTCGGGGTCGTCTCGGCGATCACCTTCGCCGTGGAACCCGAGTTCCTGCTCACCGCACGCGAGGAGCCGATGGCCTTCGACAAGGTCACTTCGGAGTTCGAGGCGCTGCACGCCGAGAACGAGCACTTCGAGTTCTACTGGTTCCCGCACACAGGCAACTGCAACACCAAGCGCAACAACCGCAGCGCCGGTCCCGCCGCCCCGCCCGGCAGGGTGAGCGGCTGGATCGAGGACGAGTTCATGTCCAACGGCCTCTTCCAGGTGGTCTGTTCACTGGGTCGGGCCGTCCCCGCGACGATTCCCGCGATCGCCAAGGTTTCCAGCCGCGCCCTCTCCGCCCGTACGTACACCGACATTCCGTACAAGGTCTTCACAAGTCCCCGCCGGGTGCGGTTCGTGGAGATGGAGTACGCGGTGCCGCGGGAGGCCGTCGTGGAGGCGCTGCGCGAAGTGCGGGCGCTGGTAGAGCGGTCGAGCCTGCGGGTGAGCTTCCCGGTCGAGGTGCGCACCGCCCCGGCCGACGACATCACGCTCTCCACGGCGTCGGGCCGGGACACCGCGTACATCGCCGTCCACATGTACAAGGGCACGCCGTACCAGGCGTACTTCACCGCCGTGGAGCGGATCATGACCGCGCACGCGGGCCGTCCCCACTGGGGCAAGGTGCACAGCCGCGACGCCGAGTACTTCGCCGAGGCCTATCCGCGCTTCGGCGAGTTCACGGCCCTGCGCGACCGGCTCGACCCGGACCGGCTGTTCGCCAACGCGTATCTGCGCCGGGTGCTCGGGGACTGACGTCCTACGTCGCGGGCGGGGCCGCCGCCGACCCCGCTCCCGATCCGGGGTCGGGGGTGGCGGTGCCGGAGCCGGTGGAGGCCCCGCCCGTGGACGGCGAGGGCGTCGGCGGCGGACTCGGGGTGCCGCCCGAGGATCCCGGACCACCGGCGGAGGTGGAGGGGGTAGGAGTGGGTGACGGGGTGGCGCCTCCCGGGCCCGACGTGTCTCCCGGGCCCGAAGTGCCGCCGGTGGTGGCCGTTCCGCCGGTCTCCTTCCCGGGGTCCGGCGAGGAGGAGGCGCCTCCGTCGGCGCCCGTGCCGGGTGTGTGCGGGGTGCGCCGCTCCGGTTCCGAGTCCTTCTCCGACGACTTGCCACCACCCCCGCCGCCGTTCACGACCGAGCCGAAGGTGGTGCCGCCCTTGCCGCCGCCCAGCTCCCCGCCGGACGCCAGTTCGTACGTCGTGATGCCGCCCATCGCGAGCGCGAAGACGACGGCGGCGCCGAGCGCGGACCGCTTCCAGCCCCGGAGCCTGGTGCCGTGGACGGTGGCCGCGCCGAACTCGCCCTCGCGGGTGTCCTCGTACGCCGGAGAGCCCGGGTCGCGGCGCGGCTTGGGCAGCGACTGGACGGTGACGTCGCGCAGTTGTTCCCCGGTGCGGCGGAACAGGTGTTGGAACACGGTGCCGCCGCAGGTGGCGACGACGCTCACCACACCGGCGCCGAGGATCGTCCCGTAGACACCGAGTCTGGAGGCGAGCACGGCGGCCGCGATCGCCGCGAGCGCGCTGCCCGCGACCTGGGGCACGCTCAGATCGAGTCGCTTCTCGTCCTGCTTCGTACCTGAATCCGGCTTGTCGCCCATCTGCAACCTTTGTTCGCCCTTCTCCGCCAACTTGTACGTAGTGGGGACCTATGGGCGAAGCGAATAGTTCCGTTTCTGTCGATTCTGTGAAGCACGACACGTATGAAGTGCGCACCCGCACGGCGCACGGCCTCCAACTCCCGCCCCCAGGGAGAACTTCGGCGGCGCGGCGGTCCACCCAGGTGGCCCGAATGGAGTACTGTGGCGAGCCCTGGGCCTGGTCTCCCTCTCGGGTTTCCGGGCTCTGCGGGAGGGGGCCGAAAGCGGCACTCGAACCGGCGGCGCCGCGGCACCGCACGGGCGCCAGCTACCCAGGGCGACCACTTCGGTCACTCTGCGTTGCAAACAGGTAACCGTGCCATAACGGCGTTCCAGGGCCCATGCCCGACACGCCGGGCAACTCGGCAAGGTTGTGGCAGGCTGCACCCGGGCAGGCCACACTCGACTAGCGGAAGCAGCGACGCAGGTGACGTCGGCAGGCACCACCCGGGAGGTCCCCATGCCCGAACTGCGTGTCGTGGCCGTCTCCAACGACGGCACACGACTGGTGCTCAAGGCTGCGGACAGCACGGAGTACACGCTTCCGATCGATGAGCGGCTGCGCGCCGCCGTGCGCAACGACCGCGCCCGACTCGGGCAGATCGAGATCGAGGTCGAGAGCCATCTCCGTCCTCGCGACATCCAGGCACGGATACGTGCGGGTGCCTCGGCCGAAGAGGTCGCCCAGCTCGCCGGGATCCCCGTCGACCGGGTCCGGCGCTTCGAGGGCCCGGTGCTCGCGGAGCGCGCCTTCATGGCCGAGCGGGCGCGCAAGACCCCCGTGCGGCGCCCCGGCGAGAACACCGGACCCCAGCTCGGCGAGGCCGTCCAGGAGCGGCTGCTGCTGCGCGGCGCCGACAAGGACAGCGTCCAGTGGGACTCCTGGCGGCGCGACGACGGCACCTGGGAAGTCCTGCTGGTCTACCGGGTGGCGACCGAGCCGCACGCGGCGAGCTGGACCTACGACCCGCCGCGACGGCTCGTCCAGGCCGTCGACGACGAGGCCCGCTCGCTGATCGGCGAGACCGACGACACCCCCGAGCCGAGCTTCCCGTTCGTGCCGAGGATCGCCAGACTGCCCCGGGACCGGCCACTGGACCGCGCCCTGGACCGGCAGTTGGAGCGCCCCACGGCGCCCGCGCCGGAACCCGCCGCGGACGAGAGCGACTCGCTCACCAGCCTCCTGGAGGCCGTACCGAGCTTCCGCGGCGACATGGTGGTGCCCGAGCGGCCCGCCGCGCCGCCGGAGCCCCCGGCGAGCGAGCCGGAGGCGGAGCCCGAGGTCGAGGAGCCGCCCGCACCGGCGGCGTCGGCGGGCGCCGGCGCGGCGTACGCGGACGTCCTGATGCCCCGTTCGGTGGCCGGCCACCGCGACCGCCTCACCGGCACCACGGACCGCCAGGCCGAGGCGGACGGCGTCCGTCCCGGGCGGCGGGCGGCCGTGCCGAGCTGGGACGAGATCGTCTTCGGCACCCGGCGCAAGAAGCAGGAGTAGGACGCCTCGTACGTCGATGTCTCGTACGTCGATACGAGGTACGTCCATACGAGCCGAGGGGCCCGCGCCGAGCGCGGGCCCCTCGGTGTGCGCGCGCTACTGCGGGTCGGGGCCCGTGGCGACCGGGCGCGACTCGTCCGAGGACCACTGCGACCAGGACCCGGCGTAGAGCGCGGCGGGGATCCCCGCGACCGCCAGGGCCAGCACCTCGTGGGCGCCGGAGACCCCGGAGCCGCAGTAGACGCCGACCTCGGTGCCGGAGGCGCCCAGGGCCTTGAAACGGTCGGCGAGGACCTCGGGAGCCAGGAAGCGCCCGTCGGGGCCCACGTTCTCGGTGGTGGGGGCGGAGACCGCGCCCGGGATGTGGCCGCCGACCCGGTCGATGGGCTCGACCTCGCCCCGGTACCGCTCCCCCGCCCGGGCGTCGAGCAGCAGTCCGGAGCGGGCGAGCGCGGCCGCCCCGTCCGCGTCGAGCAGGTCCACCGCGCCGGGCACGGGGGCGAAGTCGCCCTCGGCGGGCGCCGGGACGTCGGTGGACAGTGCGCCGGTCCAGGCAGCGAGCCCGCCGTCGAGGACGCGGACGTCGGGGTGACCCGTCCAGCGCAGCAGCCACCAGGCGCGCGCGGCCGCCCAGCCCTGGCCGCCGTCGTAGACGACCACCGGTGTCCCGCCGGACACGCCCGCGCGGCGCATCACGGCGCCGAACGCGGCCACGTCGGGCAGCGGGTGGCGGCCGCCGGCGCCGGGCGGTCCCGCCAGCTCCGCGTCGAGGTCGACGAAGACCGCGCCGGGCAGATGCCCGGCCTCGTACTCGGCCCGGCCGTCGAAGGCGGCGGCGCCGGCCGCCTTCGCCAGACTGAGCTGCCAGCGGACGTCCAGGAGGACCGGAGGGCGGGCCCCGGTCAGCTCGTTCGCCAGTTCGGGTGCGCTGATGATGGCGTTCATGGAGCCATCCTCGCGCAGCGCACGGCGCCACGAAACGGCCGCGAAACGGATGAGAAATGCCAAAGCGGGCATCCTCCTGCTGGAACGCGCCAAAAGCGGCGCGGCCGGGGCGCGCTTCACCGCCGGTGGTGCAAGCATCTGCGAGGGGGTGGGCGCCGGCGCGGCCCGGCCGCCCGCCTCTTCAGGGCGCGTTCTCACAGCGATGGTCCGAGGAGAGAGTCACGATGTCCCAGGCAGAGACCCGGCGCACGCCCGGCACACCCTGCTGGGTGAGCCTCATGGTGCACGGCCTGGCTCCTACCCAGGAGTTCTATGCGGCGCTGTTCGGCTGGGAGTTCCGGCCGGGGCCCGCCTCGCTCGGCCCCTATGTGCGGGCCCTGCTCGACGGCGCCGAAGTCGCGGGCATCGGGCAGCTGCCGCCCGACCGCCATCTGCCGATCGCCTGGACCACGTATCTGGCCACCGACGACGCCGACGCGACGGCCGAGACGATCCGGCACTGCGGCGGCACGGTCGGCGTCGGTCCGCTCGACGCGGGCGACGCGGGACGCCTGGTGATCGCCTCGGACCCGGAGGGCGCGGTCTTCGGCGCCTGGCAGGCCGAGGCGCACGTCGGCACGATGGTGGCGGGCGCGCCGGGCACCCCGGTCTGGAACGAGCTGGTGACCCGCGAGACCGCCACGGTCAGCAAGTTCTACGAGTCGGTGTTCGGCTACGAGAGGGGGGCGGTGGTCCCGGCCGACTTCGACCACGTGACGCTGCACATCGAGGGACGCCCGGTCTGCTCGCTGCACGGCGTGGGCCATGCCCTGCCGCGCGACAAGGGCGCGCACTGGATGACGTACTTCGAGGTCGCGGACACCGACGAGGCGGCGGCCCGGATCACGGAGCTGGGCGGCCAGGTGCTCAGACCCCCGCACGAGGACCAGAGCGGCCGCACGGCGACGGTGACGGACCCGGAGGGGGCGGTGTTCACGGTGGTCCGGTCGCACGATTGATCCGGCCCGACTGGGGCGTCCTTCAGGGGCGCGGGGACTTGCGCGCCCAGCCCCCACCGGCCCGCAGACAAAATCCGGGCCCCCGCGGAGCGCTACGCGTCCACCGGCAGGACGTCCGGCGACAGCGCGGCCGCGCGCGCGGCCGCGGCCGTCATGCGGCGGCGGTGGTGGCGCCGGCACAGCACCTCGTAGCCGATCTCGTCCTCGGACCCGTTGACGTCCCCGACCACGACCTGGGCTCCCTCGACGACCATCTCGCCGCCCCGGGTGCGCGCGTTGTGCGTGGCCCGCGACCCGCACCAGCAGAGCGCCTCGACCTGGAGGACCTCGACGCGGTCGGCCAGCTCGACCAGGCGCTGGGAGCCGGGGAAGAGCTTGGAGCGGAAGTCGGTGGTGATGCCGAAGGCGAAGACGTCCAGGTCGAGGTCGTCGACGACCCGGGCGAGCTGGTCGATCTGGCCCGGCGCGAGGAACTGCGCCTCGTCGGCGATCACGTAGTCGCAGCGGCCGCCCTTGGAGAGGTGGGCGACCAGATACGCGTAGAAGTCGAAGCCCTCGGCTGCCTCGACGGCGTCCGTCACCAGACCGAGCCGGGAGGACAGCTTGCCCTCGCCCGCGCGGTCGTCCCGCGTGAAGATCATGCCCTGGAGGCCGCGCGCGGAGCGGTTGTGCTCGATCTGAAGAGCGAGGGTGCTCTTTCCGCAGTCCATCGTTCCGGAGAAGAACACCAGCTCGGGCATGGGAGGTTGACGGCCTTTCGGATCTGCGCACGCGTCCGCGTACAGGAGACAGGGGGAGGTGCGGAAGGGTTACGAGCGTACTTCGAGGAGCGGCACGAGCTGCTCGACGGGGGTCATCGAGCCGTGCATGCCGACCATCGCGGACTCGTGCGGCTCGTTCTGCGAGGCGGTGATCACCACATCGGCGTGGGCCGCCGCGACGACGTCGCCGATCCGCCCGTACACGCGCTCGTCGCACGCGCCCGGCTGCCCGAACCAGCCCGCCGCTATCGCCTCGTCGCGGCTCGCCACCCAGAACTGCTCGCCGAGCACCTCGCGCCAGACGGTGAGCACGTCGGACTCGGCGCCCGGGACCGCGTACACATGGCGGGCCCGGCCCTCGCCGCCGAGCAGGGCCACTCCGGCGCGGAGCTCCCAGTCCTCGTCGAAGTCGATGCGGGACTCTTCGTCGAAGGGGATGTCGATCATGCCGTGGTCGGCGGTGACGTACAGCGCGGAGCGCGGCGGCAGCTGCTCGGCGAGGCGCTGGACCAGCCGGTCGACGTACATCAGCTGGCCGCGCCAGGCGTCCGAGTCCACGCCGAAGCGGTGGCCCTTGCCGTCGACCTCGCTGTAGTACGTGTAGACCAGCGAGCGGTCCCCGGCGGCCAGTTGCCCGGCGGCCAGGTCCATGCGGTCCTCGCCGGTCAGCCGGCCGTGAAACGTTCCGCCACTGAGCGCGACCTTGGTGAGCGGGGTGTGCTGGAAGGTCGGCGAGGACACCTGGGCGGTGTGCACGCCGGCCGCGTCGGCCAGCTGGAAGACCGTGGGGTACGGCTGCCAGACGTGAGGGTCGGTCCACGGCTTCCAGCGGAGCTGGTTCATCAGCTCGCCGGTCTCCGGATTGCGCGCGGTGTAGCCGGGCAGGCCGTGCGCGGCGGGCGGCAGGCCGGTGCCGACGGAGGCGAGCGAGGTGGCGGTGGTGGCCGGGAACCCGGCGGTGATCGGCCGTCCGGTGCCGCCGCGCGAGGTGGCGAGCAGCCCATGCAGATAGGGCGCCTCGTCGGGGTGGGCCTTGATCTGTTCCCAGCCGAGCCCGTCGATCAGGAACACGCAGTTCCGGTCGGCCGGGGCCAGCTCGGGGATGGTGGCGCTCACACCGGGCACGCCCATGCCGGCCGCGAGGGTGGGCAGCAGATCGGCGAGCGAGCCGCTGCCGTACTCGGGCACGGGGGCGGTGTCGAGGGCGAGGGGTTCCGGGTCCTGCCAGGCGGGCTGGGCCATCAGCGGGCGGTGGCCGCGGTGGCTTCGGAGAGGGCCTGGGCAAAGTCGAGGGTCTGGCGCACGGTGTCCGGCCCGTCCCCGGCCTCGCTGACGCGCAGGCTGAGGTCGTCGGCGGTGGAGTTGCCGGTGTAGCCGTGGTCGGCGTCGCAGTTGGGGTCGCCGCAGGCGGCGGGCTCCAGGTCGATACGCGAGACGGCGCCCCAGCCGATGGTCAGGACGACCTCGCGGGGCAGGGTGCCCGGGGTGTACGACTCGGGGTTGGCGACCACGCGGCTGACGACCACGGAGGAGATCCGGTTGAGCTTCACGGACTCGGTGGAGGTCGTGGCGTACGGCGTCGGGGAGCTGGTGTCGGCGTTCTGCTCGTCGGTGTGGCTGACGATGAAGCGGTTGCCCGTCAGAACCAGGACCGTCACGTGGCGGCGCACCTCGTTGGCGTCGAAGGTGGTCTCCTGATGGACCAGGTACGACGCGATGGGCTCACCACCGACGGCGGCCTCCACCGCCTCGGCCACAAGGGCCGGGTAGTAGCCGCTGCGCTCGATCGCCGCGCGCAGCCCCTGGGTCATCGTGCCGGTCTTCGCCATGAGCTCCATCCTACGGGGCCCCGGGGCCCGATCGTTTCAGTAGCTGGGCAGGCGCCTCGGCCCCAGGTCGGAGCGGGGCGGCGGTGGCGCGAGGCGGACGCTCGCGCCGAGTACGGAGAGGCCGTGCTGGGCGACGACGACCGGTTCCAGGGAGACGGCGACGACCTCCGGGTGGTCGTCGACCAGGCGGGAGACCCTCAGCAGCAGCTCCTCCAGGGCGGCCGTGTCCACCGGTGCGGAGCCGCGCCAGCCGAAGAGGAGGGGCGCGGTCCGGATCGACCGGACCAGCTCGGCGGCGTCCCGGTCGGTGGCGGGGACCAGACGGTGGCCGGTGTCGCCGAGCAGCTCGGAGGCGGCTCCGGCGAGGCCGAAGGAGAGCACGGCGCCGACGGCCGGGTCGATGGCGGCGCGTACGACGGTGTCCACCCCGCGAGGCGCCATCGCCTGGACGACCGGGAGCAGCTCCTCCGGCCTGCCGAGGACCTGGGTCAACTCGGCGTAGGCGCGCCGCAGTTGCTCCTCGTCGGCGAGGTCGAGGCGGACGCCGCCGAGGTCGGGGCGGTGGCGCAGGTGCGGGGCGGTGGTCTTGAGGGCCACGGGGTAGCCGAGGCGGGCGGCGGCCCCGACGGCGGCGTCCGGGTGGGGCGCGGGCAGGGCGGGGCGTACGGGGATCCCGTACCGGCCGAGCAGCGCCTCCGCCTCGGCGGCGGCGAGGGTCGTCCCCCTCGGCTCCGCCTCCCCGAGCAGCCGCTCGATGTCGGCGGCGGCCCCGGCCTCGTCGATGTCGTCGTACTCCGGCACCTTCCCCTGCTCGGCGGCCTGCCGCCGCCACTGCCCGTACCGGACGGCCTCGGCGAGGGCCCGTACGGCGCGTTCTGCGGCGGGGTAGGCGGGGATGCCGCGGGGTTTGGCGGGGGGTTCGGGTGCGGGTCCGGTGGGGGTGGGGCCGGCTTGTCCCCCACCCCGCCCCTTCCCGAGACCCTCCGGGGGTGGGGGTGGGCTGATGCGGGAGGACACCCTCGGGGCCGCCGCCCCCGAACCCGCGGCGGGGCTGCGCCCCCGCGCCCCCTCGGGGCTCCGCCCCGGAACCCCGGCGGGGCCTGCGGCCCATGCACCCAGCTCGGGCTGCGCCCCGGGCAACGCCGTGGGCACCGTCCCGGGCGTCGTCTTTGCAGGCTGTGCCCCGGGCAACGCCGTGGATGCCGCGCCGGGCATCGTCTTTGCAGGCTGTGCCCCGGGCAACGCCGTGGATGCCGCGCCGGGCATCGTCACCGCAGGCTCCGCCCCGGGCGCCGCCGCCGCTGCGGCGCTCGCCCCCGGCTCGCCGTCCGTCCTCGTCGGGGTGAGCGGGGCGCGCTGCGCGGGCGTGGTGCGGCGGGCCGTGCTCGCCGCACTCGCGAGCGCTTCCGCCAAGCCTCCCAGTTCCACGTGTACTACCGCCACCGGCTTCGCCGGGGCCGTCGTCGCGGCCTGCTGGAGGGCCGTGGCCAGGGCTTCGTCGGGGTAGCCGGGTTCGCCCACCCAGGGAATCGCCGTGACCACCACCGCGTCGCAGAACTCGTCCGCCAGGGCCCGCGCCAGCGCGTCGCGGAAGTCCTCGGGGGTGGCCGCGGTCGTGAGGTCGACGGGCGGGTGGGGGCGCAGGCCCTCGGTGAGGCAGGCGTCGTAGGTGAGCAGGCCCAGGGATTCCGAGTTGCCCAGGATGGCGACACGCGGGCCCGCCGGGAGCGGCTGGCCCGCCAGGAGGACGCCCGCGTCGACCAGCTCGGTCACCGTGTCCACCCGGATCACGCCCGCCTGGCGCAGCAGCGCCGACACCGCCGCGTCCGGGACCCGGGTCACCGGGACCGCGTGGCCGGGCGGGGTCGAGCCGCTGTGGCGGGCGCCCTTCACCGCGACCACCGGCTTCACCGCCGCCGTCCGGCGCGCGAGCCGGGTGAACTTCCGCGGGTTGCCGATGGATTCGAGGTACAGCAGGACCACGTCCGTGTCCGCGTCCTCGTACCAGTACTGGAGGATGTCGTTGCCCGAGACGTCCGCCCGGTTGCCGGACGAGATGAACGTCGACAGGCCCGCGCCCCGCCGGTGCAGGCCCGAGAGGAGCGCGATCCCGATCGCTCCCGACTGGGTGAACAGTCCGATCCGGCCCCGCTGCGGCGGATCCGGCGCCAGCGAGGCGTTCAGGCGCGTCCCGGGCGCGGTGTTGATGACGCCGAACGCGTTCGGCCCGATCAGCCGCATCCCGTACGACCGCACCTGGCGCAGCAGTTCGCGCTGGCGTTCGCGCCCGGCCGCGCCGCTCTCGGCGTAACCGGCGGAGAGGACGACCAGCCCCTGCACCCCGTGCTCGCCGCACTCCGCGACCGCCTCCGGCACCCGTTCGGCCGGGACCGCGACGACCGCGAGGTCGACCTGCTCCGCGATCTCGCCGAGCGAACGGACCGCCCGGACGCCGTCGACCTCCGAACCGCCCTCGGGGAAGGCCCGGTTGACCGCGTACGCACGCCCGGTGAACCCCGCGCCCAGCAGGTTGCGCAGCACCGTGCGCCCCACGCCGCCCGGCGCGCGGCCGGTGCCGATCACGGCCACCGAGCCGGGGGCGAGCAGCCGCTGCACCGAGCGCGACTCCGCGCGCTGCTCTCGGGCGCGCTGCACGGCCAGCGACTCGGCGGTCGGCTCCAGATCGAGCGTGAGATGGACCGAGCCGTCCTCGAAGGAACGCTTCTGCTGGTAGCCCGCGTCCGTGAACACCTTGATCATCTTGTTGTTGGCGGGCAGCACCTCCGCCGCGAACCGCCGGATCCCCCGCTCGCGCGCGACCGCCGCGACGTGTTCGAGCAGTGCGGAGGCGACCCCGCGCCCCTGGTGGGCGTCCTGGACCAGGAACGCCACCTCGGCCTCGTCGGCCGGCGCCGAGGCGGGCCTGCCCTGCGCGTTGATCCGGTCGTAGCGGACGGTCGCGATGAACTCGCCGCCCACCGTCGCCGCGAGCCCGACGCGGTCCACGTAGTCGTGATGGGTGAAGCGGTGCACGTCCTTCGCCGACAGCCGGGGGTAGGGCGCGAAGAAGCGGTAGTACTTGGACTCGTCCGACACCTGCTCGTAGAACGAGACGAGCCGCTCCGCGTCGTCGGTCGTGATGGGCCTGATCCGCGCGGTCCCCCCGTCGCGCAGCACGACGTCGGCCTCCCAGTGGGCCGGGTACGCGGGGTCCTGCGTCTTCTCCTGCGGAGCCTGCATACGGGCAGCCTACGGGTCGCGGGGCCGCTGCGGTCAGGTCAAGGTAGGGGGCAAGGTGGAGAGGGCGGCCAGGGCCGAAGGGCCGCCGGATCCGGGACCGACGTCGGCACGAGCACTGCGCAGGACATGAGAGACTGGTCTAGACAACCGTCAGAGATTTCGAAGGGCATCACCATGGCTGAGCGCCGCGTCAATGTCGGCTGGGCCGAGGGCCTGCACGCCCGCCCCGCTTCCATCTTCGTCCGCGCCGCCACGGCCTCCGGCGTCCCCGTGACGATCGCCAAGGCCGACGGCAACCCGGTCAACGCCGCCTCCATGCTCGCGGTGCTCGGCCTGGGTGCGCAGGGCGGCGAGGAGATCGTGCTGGCTTCCGAGGCGGAGGGCGCCGAGGCGGCCCTGGACCGTCTGGCGAAGCTGGTCGAGGCGGGCCTTGAGGAGCTCCCCGAGACCGTCTGACCGCACCCGGTCGGCCGAACCCGGCCCGGGCCGGCGCGTCACCGCACTTCGCGAAACGGAGCCGCGGACCCTGAATTCAGGGTCCGCGGCTCCTTTCGTTTTAAGCGAGTGGTACGGGTCGCGCGAACCTCTTACCCGCGCCGCTGATTTCCGGCGGCGATTTCGGGCAGCGCGGAAGAACCCCGCCGAATCACTCCCTTTGTATACGGCGACCCCGTTAAGCGCGGGCGCTCGCGGTGTTTACTGCATGTTGCGAAGTCCTCACGTCCACCGGGTGCCGCAGGCGATAGGCGGAAAACGCGCGGTCGGCGTGGTGGGCGGCCAGCGATCTGGCCCGCTCGGCGTTGCCGCGCGCCAGCGCGTCCACGATCGCCCCGTGCTCCGCCCAGCACTCGACGGGCAGCGCGGGCTGCTCCACCACGTACATCCAGGCGATCTTGTGCCGCAGCTGGGTGAGCAGCGAGATGAGGCCGGGACTGCCGGAGGCCTGGGCCAGCGTCTCGTGGAACCAGCCGCCCAGCGAGCGCAGATCCTCGCCCTGGGCCCGCCGGATGCGGTCCTGGCCCAGCCTGACCAGGCCGCGCAGCACCTTGAGATGGGCCTCGGTGCGCCGGGCGGCCGCCCGCGAGGCGGCCAGCGGCTCCAGCATCGCGCGCAGTTCGAGCAGGTCGGCGGCCTCCTGCTCGGTCGGCTCGGCGACACAGGCCCCGGCGTGCCGGCGCGTGGTGACGAACCCCTCGGACTCCAGCGTGCGCAGCGCCTCGCGGACCGGGACGCGCGAGACCCCGTACCGCCGGGCGAGCACTTCCTCGGTGAGCCGGCTGCCGCGCGCGAAGAGTCCCGCGACGATGTCGTCGCGGATTGCCGTGCATACCGATTGCGCTGGAATGCGCATGACCGAACCTCCGCCTTAATCCCCGCGAAACGCGGTCGATCGACGCCTGTTCGGTGACTCTATTCGAGCGGTTGTTAATTCCCGGTGACATGCCGTATGCAATGCATATCTTTTGGCCACGGACGGCTCCCGGCTCGCCCGACGGCGACGCCGAAGCCCCCGGCGCGGACGCCGGGGGCTTCGGTGGAGGTGCGGGGACGGCCGCGTCAGACGTTGACGCCGTGCGAGCGCAGATACGCGATCGGATCGATGTCCGAGCCGTACGACGGGCCCGTGCGGGCCTCGAAGTGGAGGTGCGGGCCGGTGGTGTTGCCGGTGTCGCCGGAGATGCCGATCTGCTGGCCCGGCTCGACGCGCTGGCCGACGGAGACGCCGATGGACGACAGGTGGCCGTACTGCGTGTACGTGCCGTCGTTCATGCGGATGACGATGTTGTTGCCGTAGGCACCGCCCCAGCCCGCCTCGACGACGGTGCCCAGGCCGACGGCGTGCACCGAGGTGCCCTCGCCCGCGTGGAAGTCGATGCCGGTGTGGCTGCCGGAGGACCAGATCGAGCCGCCGGTCTTGTAGCCGGTGGAGACGTAACTGCCGTCGATCGGGGCGACGAAGGAGTTGAGGCGCTTGCGCTCGGCCTCGCGGGCGGCGCGCTCCTTGGCGGCGCGCTCCTCCTTGGCCTTCGCCTCGGCCTTGCGCTTCGCCTCGGCGGCGGCGCGGGCCTTGTCGGCGGCGTGCTTCTGGGCGGCTGCCTGGGCGTCGATGCGGTCGGCGAGGGAGTCGCCGACCGCGATCGCCTGGGTGATGCCGGTGTCCTCGACGGAGGCCGCGGCGGGCGCCGAGGTCTCGGCGGCCAGGGCCGGGGAGGCGAGGGTGCCCACGACTCCGGCGGTGGCGAGAGTGGCGATGCCCGCTATGTTCGCGCTCTTGCGCGACATGGCGCTCGGACGACGGTGCTTCCCGGTGGCACGGGTGAACGCCATGAAGGGGCGGTGTCCTTTCCTTCCATCTCGCCTACCGGGTTAGCTGACGGGTTCGGAGCTGGAAGGTCTCCTACGGGCTCCTCCGCGGGCGGAGGCGTCCGATTCACCCCAGGGACTGAGTGGGTCCCCGGCTCCCCTGGCTCGCGCCAGTTGGGGACTCGGCGATCGCTGTCCGGTGCCGCGACTGCGACGGATGGTGACGGACAGCGCGACCGACGCTAGACGGCTGATCTTTCAATCACCAAACAGACACGTCTTTTTGTTGCACACGCCACATGACAGACAGGCAACCTCCCCAACAAATCGGACATACAGGAGGACCCCGGCGGCACATCGGCCACCGGGGTCCTCCTCCCGCGCACGCGTCCGCGCGCGCCGGTCCGCTCAATCAGCCCGCGACGACGGTGACTTCACCGATGCCGAGCGCCTTGACGGGCTCCTCGATCTGCGCCGCGTCCCCGACGAGGACGGTCACCAGACGGTCCACCGGGAAGGCGCTGACGACCGCCGCGGTGGCCTCCACGGTGCCCGTGTCGGCCAGCAGCGCGTACAACTGCGCCTGGAAGTCGTCCGGGAGGTGCTGCTCGACCTGGTCGGCCAGCGTCCCGGCGACGGCGGCCGCCGTCTCGTACTTGAGCGGGGCCACGCCCACCAGGTTCTGCACGGCGGTCTCCCGCTCGGCGTCCGTCAGCCCCTCGGCGGCGAGCTTGCGCAGCACCGTCCACAGGTCGTCGAGGGCCGGGCCGGTGTTGGGCGTGTCGACCGAGCCGCTGATGGCGAGCATGGCCGCGCCGGTGCCCTCCGCGCCGGAGCGCAGCACCTGACCGTACGCACGCACTCCGTACGTGTAGCCCTTCTCCTCGCGCAGGACGCGGTCCAGGCGGGAGGTGAGCGTGCCGCCCAGGCAGTACGTCCCGAGGACCTGGGCGGGCCAGACGCGGTCGTGGCGGTCCGGGCCGATCCGGCCGATCAGCAACTGCGTCTGGACGGCGCCGGGCCGGTCGACGATGACCACGCGGCCGGTGTCGTCGGCGGTGACCGGGGGCATCGGGCGCTCCTCGGCCGGGGTGCCGGTCCAGGCGCCCAGGGTGTCCGCCAGGATCGCGTCCAGGTCGGTGGCGCCCAGGTCGCCCACGATCACGGCGGTGGCCGCCGCCGGGCGTACGTACGCCTCGTAGAAGGCCCGCACCGCCCCCGTGTCGATCCGCGTGACGGTCTCCTCGGTGCCCTGGCGCGGGCGCGACATGCGCGCGGTGGCCGGGAAGAGCTCCCTGGAGAGCTGCTGGGCGGCGCGCCGGGCCGGGTTGGCCAGCTCGTGCGGGATCTCGTCCAGGCGGTTGCGGACCAGCCGGTCGACCTCCGCGTCGGCGAACGCGGGGGCGCGCAGCGCCTCCGCGAGCAGGCCGAGCGCCTTGGCCAGCCGGGAGACCGGCACCTCCAGGGAGACCCGCACGCCCGGGTGGTCCGCGTGCGCGTCCAGGGTGGCGCCGCAGCGCTCCAGGTCGGCGGCGAACTCCTCGGCGGAGCGCTTGTCGGTGCCCTCGGAGAACGCGCGCGCCATGATCGTGGCGACGCCGTCCAGGCCCGTCGGCTCGGCGTCCAGCGGGGCGGCGAGGAAGATCTCGACGGCCACGACCTGCTGGCCGGGGCGGTCGCAACGCAGCACGGTGAGCCCGTTGGGCAGGGTGGCGCGGCCGGGGGCGGGGAACGCCCAGGGACGCGCGGTGCCGGCGGCCGGCTGGGGATGGAACTGCATGGTCACGCCGGTCTCGCTCACTGCTCTGCTCCCTCTGCGTCGGCGTCGGCCGCGTCGTCTGCTTCGGCGGTGGTCGGCTCGTACACCAGCACCGCCCTGTTGTCCGGGCGCAGGGTGGCCCGGGCCGCGTCCCGCACCTCCTCGGCGGTGATGTCGAGCACCCGGTCGACGGCGGTCAGGGCGAGCTGGGGATCGCCGAACAGCACCGCGTACCTGCAGAGTTCGTCGGCTCGGCCGGCGACCGTGCCGAGCCGGTCCAGCCACTCGCGCTCCAGCTGGGCCTGGGCGCGCTCCATCTCCTCGGCCGTGGGGCCCTCTTCGGCGAACCGGGCCAGCTCGTCGTCGACGGCCGACTCGATGTCGGGGACCTCGACGCCGCCGGACGTCTTGACGTCCAGCCAGCCGAGCGAGGGAGCGCCGGCGAGGCGCAGCAGGCCGAACCCGGCCGCCACGGCGCTCTGGTCGTGGCGCACCAGACGGTTGTGGAGGCGGGAGGACTCGCCGCCGCCGAGGACGGTGAGCGCCAGGTCGGCGGCGTCGCACTCGCGCGTGCCGTCGTGCGGCAGCCGGTAGGCGGCCATCAGGGCGCGCGCGGGGACGTCCTCGTGGACGACCTCGCGCAGCTGCTCGCCGATCACGCCGGGCAGCTCGCCGTCGCGCGGCGGCTGCTTGCCGTCGTGGGTCGGGATCGAGCCGAAGTACTTCTCGATCCAGGCGAGCGTCAGCTCGGGGTCGATGTCGCCGACGACCGAGAGGACCGCGTTGTTCGGCGCGTAGTACGTACGGAAGAAGTTCCGCGCGTCCTCCAGCGTCGCCGCGTCCAGGTCGGCCATGGAGCCGATCGGCGTGTGGTGGTACGGGTGGCCCTCCGGGTAGGCCAGCGCGGTGAGCTTCTCGAACGCCGTGCCGTACGGCACGTTGTCGTACCGCTGGCGGCGCTCGTTCTTGACGACGTCGCGCTGGTTCTCCATGGACTCCTCGTCCAGTGCGGAGAGCAGCGAGCCCATGCGGTCGGCTTCCAGCCACAGCGCCAGTTCGAGCTGGTGGGTGGGCATGGTCTCGAAGTAGTTGGTGCGCTCGAAGCTGGTGGTGCCGTTGAGCGAGCCGCCCGCGCCCTGCACCAGCTCGAAGTGACCGTTTCCGTGGACCTGGTGCGAGCCCTGGAACATCAGGTGCTCGAAGAGGTGCGCCAGGCCCGTGCGGCCCTCGACCTCGTGGCGGGAACCCACGTCGTACCAGAGGCAGACCGCGGCGACCGGGGTCAGGTGGTCCTCGGAGAGCACCACGCGCAGGCCGTTGGCCAGCCGGTGCTCGGTCGCTGTCAGGCCGCCGGAGCCGGCCTGGGCGGTGGCCGTGTGACCCATGGGCATGTACGTCCCTTCGATCGCGGTGAAGAAGTCCTGCCACTGTATGCAAGCGCACCGACACCTGGCGAAGTTCCCGGGTCGCGGTCGGCGTTGTCAGTGGGACGGTCCACAATGGTCGGCGTCAGCAGCAGACCTTGTTGGTGGTCGCTAGAAGAACTCGTTGGTGAAGGAGCCGCAGCCGCGATGGCCCGCCGCAGCACGAAGACCCCGCCGCCGGACGATTTCGAGGAGAAGATCCTCGACATCGACGTCGTGGACGAAATGCAGGGCTCCTTTCTCGAGTACGCCTACTCGGTGATCTACTCGCGGGCCCTGCCGGACGCCCGCGACGGCATGAAGCCGGTCCACCGCCGCATCGTCTACCAGATGAACGAGATGGGCCTGCGCCCCGAGCGCGGCTACGTGAAGTGCGCGCGCGTGGTCGGCGAGGTCATGGGCAAGCTCCACCCGCACGGCGACGCGTCGATCTACGACGCCCTTGTGCGGATGGCGCAGCCCTTCTCCATGCGCCTGCCGCTCGTCGACGGCCACGGCAACTTCGGCTCGCTCGGCAACGACGACCCGCCGGCCGCGATGCGCTACACCGAGTGCAAGATGGCCGACGCCACCTCGCTCATGACGGAGTCGATCGACGAGGACACCGTCGACTTCTCCCCGAACTACGACGGCCAGGAGCAGGAGCCGGTGGCCCTGCCCGCCGCGTTCCCGAACCTGCTGGTCAACGGCGCGACGGGGATCGCGGTCGGCATGGCGACCAATATGCCGCCGCACAACCTGGGGGAGGTCATCGCCGCCGCCCGCCATCTGATCCGGTACCCGAACGCGGACCTGGAAGCACTGATGCGCTTCGTCCCCGGCCCGGACCTGCCGACCGGCGGCCGGATCGTCGGCCTGTCCGGCATCAAGGACGCGTACGAGTCGGGCCGCGGCACCTTCAAGATCCGCGCCAAGGTGGCGGTGGAGAACGTGACGGCCCGCCGCAAGGGCCTGGTCGTCACGGAACTGCCGTTCACGGTCGGCCCGGAGAAGGTGATCTCCAAGATCAAGGACCTGGTCGGCTCGAAGAAGCTCCAGGGCATCGCCGACGTCAAGGACCTCACCGACCGCTCGCACGGTCTGCGTCTGGTCATCGAGGTCAAGAACGGCTTCGTCCCCGAGGCCGTCCTGGAGCAGCTCTACAAGCTGACGCCGATGGAGGAGTCCTTCGGCATCAACAACGTGGCGCTGGTGGACGGCCAGCCGCTCACCATGGGCCTCAAGGAGCTCCTGGAGGTCTACCTCGACCACCGCTTCGAGGTGGTGCGCCGCCGCAGCGAGTTCCGCCGCACCAAGCGCCGCGACCGGCTGCACCTGGTGGAGGGCCTCCTCGTCGCGCTCCTCGACATCGACGAGGTCATCCGTCTCATCCGGTCGAGTGACAACTCGGCGCAGGCCAAGCAGCGCCTGATCGAGCACTTCTCGCTCAGCGAGATCCAGACGCAGTACATTCTGGACACCCCGCTGCGCCGCCTCACCAAGTTCGACCGCATCGAGCTGGAGAGCGAGCGCGACCGGCTCACCGGCGAGATCGACGAGCTGACCGGGATCCTGGACTCCGACACCGAGCTGCGCAAGCTGGTCTCGACCGAACTGGCCGCGGTGGCCAAGAAGTTCGGCACCGAGCGGCGGACGGTCCTGCTGGAGTCGGCGGGCGCGCCGGTCGCGGCCGTGCCCCTGGAGGTCGCGGACGACCCGTGCCGGGTGCTGCTCTCCTCGACGGGCCTGCTGGCGCGTACGGCGAACGCGGAACCGCTCGCGGAGGCCGAGCGGCGCACCAAGCACGATGTGATCGTGTCCGCGGTGCCCGCGACCCAGCGCGGCGACGTCGGCGCGGTCACCTCGGCCGGGCGGCTGCTGCGGCTCGCCGTGATCGACCTGCCGCAGCTGCCGGACACGGCGGCCGCGCCCAACCTCTCGGGCGGTGCCCCGGTGTCGGAGTTCCTGACCCTGGAGGCCGACGAGACGCTGGTCTGTCTGACGACCTTGGACGAGTCGTCGCCGGGTCTGGCGATCGGCACCGAGCAGGGCGTGGTCAAGCGCGTGGTGCCCGACTATCCGGCCAACAAGGACGAGCTGGAGGTCATCACCCTCAAGGACGGCGACCGGATCGTCGGTGCGGCGGAGCTGCGCACCGGCGAGGAGGACCTGGTCTTCATCACGGACGACGCCCAGCTGCTGCGCTACCAGGCCTCGCAGGTGCGGCCGCAGGGCCGCCCGGCGGGCGGTATGGCGGGCATCAAGGTCACCGAGGGCGCCAAGGTGATCTCGTTCACCGTGGTCGACCCGGCGGCGGACGGGGTGGTGTTCACGGTGGCGGGCTCGCGCGGCACGCTGCTCGGGGACTCGGCGGCGACCGTCAAGCTGACGCCGTTCGACCAGTATCCGCGCAAGGGCCGGGCCACCGGCGGGGTGCGCTGTCAGCGGTTCCTGAAGGGCGAGGACATGCTGGTCCTGGCCTGGGCGGGCGCGGCCCCGGCGAAGGCGGCGCAGGCCAACGGCACGCCGGTGGAGCTCCCGGAGCCGGACCCGCGCCGCGACGGCTCGGGCACGCCACTGGGGCACACGGTGACGGTGCTGGCGGGCCCGGCGTCGTAGCGGGCCCGGTTCGCCGGCGGACCTGGGGGTGGGGCTATGCCTCCGCGCCCAGGTCCGCCTCGTCCTCGTCCTCGTCCGCCTGCTGTACGTATCGCAGGACGCCCCACATGGCGTGCTCGTCCGGGGTGCCCTGCGGCGCCGGGGCCACGGCCGCGTCCAGTGACTTGCGCAGCCCCTCGGCGTCGACGCGGGAGCCGATGAGGACGAGCTGGGTGAGGCGCTCCTCGCCGGGCGGCCAGGGCTCCGGGTAGAAGCGCAGGAAGCGGCCGACGGCGTGGACGCCGTAGCGGTTGCGCGGGTCGGCCGCGCCGAAGTCGACGAACCCCTTGATGCGGTAGAGACCTTCGGGGCGGCTGTCGAGGAAGGCCATCAGCCGGCGCGGGTCCATGGGCGCGGCCGAGGTGAAGGCGACGGACTCGTACGCGGTGTGCAGATGGGCCGCGTGGCCGTGCCCATGGCCGCACCCGGGGCCGCACGCCTCCCCGTGCCCGTGCTCCTCCTCGTCGTCCAGCAGGTCCTCGAAGGCGAGCTGGCCGACCCGCTCGGTGCTCGGCCTGCGGTCGAAGAACAGCTCCGGGTCGACGCGGCCGTACACGGACTCGACCACCGAGGCGGTCCCGCCCAGCGACGCGCGCAGCCGGTCGAGGCCGGCCCTCGGCACCCGGTCGGTCTTGTTGAGCACCACGAGGTCCGCGACGGCGAGGTGCCGGTCGATCTCGGGGTGCCTCTCGCGGGTCGCCTCGTACTCGGCTGCGTCGACGACCTCGACCAGCCCGCCGTACACGATCCGGGGGTTCTCGCTGGCCAGGACCATCCGCACCAGCTCCTGCGGCTCGGCGAGACCGCTCGCCTCGATGACGACGACGTCGAGCCGGGCGGCGGGCCGGGTCAGCTTCTCCAGATAGACGTCGAGCTCGCTCGCGTCGACGGCGCAGCACAGGCAGCCGTTGCCGAGGGACAGCGTCGAGTCGCCGAGTTGTCCGGCCACGGTCATCGCGTCGATCTCGATGGAGCCGAAGTCGTTGACGATCGCTCCGATCCGGGTGCCCCTGCTGGCCCGCAGCAGATGGTTGAGCAAGGTGGTCTTGCCCGAGCCGAGGAAGCCCGCGAGGACGACGACGGGGATCTGCTGGGCCGGACCGGTCGGACTCACGAGGGGGACCTCTCTCAAGCGGGGGCGGGCGGGGCTCGGGGGTTTTCCTCGGGCCGCTCCAGGATATTGGGGCCCCGGGGCGGGGCGGCCCGGGCGAGCGCGGCCCAGCCCGACCACCCGCAGCGCGTCCCGGCGCACACCCCCGCCCCCGAGCGCCCACTGCCCGTGGCCGGAACACCCGCACCCGCCCTCCCGGCCGCGCGTCGCCCGGCGGGCTCGCGGGCAGATCGACTGCCCACCCCCGGGAGGCCCCATGACAGGAACGACAGCCCCGTCCGGCTGGCTCCGTTCCACCGCGAAGTTCGCCCTCTGGACGGCCGCCACGCTCGCCGGAACCGCCCTGGTGAGCGCGGCTGCCGTGCTGGTCAGCGGCTGGCTCATCGACACCGTCCAGCGGCGCGAGGGCAGCCTGGAGCGCGCCGAGGGCCGCAGCAGAACAGAGGCGCGCATAAAAATCGCATAAGGAATTCACGCCCGCAGCCAGACAGCGGTGTCGCGTGGCAGCCGCCCGGCGGCGTCCAAGGCACCGCCGGTGAGGAGCAGTTCGGTGTGGCGCGGCAGCCCGACCGGGGCGTCCGCCAGGTTGACCGGGCAGAGCAGGCCATGCGGGCGGGCGAAGGTCAGAACCCCCTGCGGCGCGTCCAGCCAGGTCAGCGGGCCGTCCCCGAAGCCGGGCAGGGTCCGGCGCAGCCGCAGGGCCTTGCGGTGGAGCGTGAGCCCGGGTCCCCGGGAACGGGACGGCGAAGCCGAGCACCAGCGCGAGTCCGTCGAACAGCAGCATGTGGCGCCAGGCCTGCCGGAACGCCGGGTCGTGGGAGGCATAACCGAGGTTGGACCAGCCGGCCCAGGTGGTCCGCCCGTCCTCGGTCTTCTGGAAGGCCAGGACGAAGCTCCCGGGCCATCGGGTACCAGGGAAGAAGGCGAAGCAGAGCACGGCGCCGATCAGGAAGTCGCGCGCGGTCAGCTGGCGCCTGAGCAGCCCCGGCACCGGCCACGCCGTCCTCGTCAGCGGTTTGTGCGAACAGATTTCGGAATGCGGCGCAGAGCCGTCTACCGTGCATAGGCATGAGTGCCGTCCCCAGCACCCCCACACCCGGACGGCGGCGGTTCGGCTGGCCGCAGCGCGTCTTCTCCCAGGTGCTGCTGATGCAGCTGGCCATCGCCGCCGGTGTCACCGTGCTCGCGACCGGCCTGTTCCTCGCCCCGCTCAGCCACCAGCTCGACGACCAGGCGATGCGCCGGGCCCTCGCCATCGCCGAGTCGACGGCCGCCCAGCCGCAGCTCGCGGCGGACCTGGTCGCGTCCCGGGCCGCCGCCGACGGCCCCGTTCAGCGCGAGGCCGAGCGGGTCCGCCGGGCCACCGGCGCCGAGTACGTGGTGGTCATGGACCGGCGCGGGGTGCGCTGGTCGCACACCGACGGCAAGCAGATCGGCAAGGTCGTCTCCACCGACCCCAGCGAGGCGCTGGCGGGCGAGGAGGTCATGGAGATCGACAGCGGCACGCTGGGCCGCTCGGCGCGCGGCAAGGTGCCGCTGCGGGACTCCGGCGGAGCGATCGTCGGGGCGGTGTCGGTCGGGATCGAGTACGACAGCGTGCGCGCCCGGCTGCTCGCCGCCATCCCCGGGCTGCTCGCCTACGCGGGCGGCGCCCTCGCGGCAGGCGCGCTCGCCGCGTATCTGATCTCCCGCCGGATCCAGAAACAGACCCGTGACCTGGCCTTCTCCGACATCTCCGCGCTGCTCGCGGAGCGCGAGGCGATGCTCCACTCGATCCGCGAGGGCGTGGTGGCGCTCGACCGCACCGGCCGGATCCGGTTGCTCAACGACGAGGCCCAGCGGCTCCTCGGCGTCGGCCCCGAGGCCGCGGGCCGCCCCCTGGACGAGGTGCTGGGCGCGGGGCGGACGACCGATGTGCTCGCGGGCCGCGTCTCGGGCACCGATCTGCTGACCGTACGCGGCCACCGCGTCCTGGTCGCCAACCGCATGCCGACCGACGACGGCGGCGCCGTCGCCACCTTGCGGGACCGCACCGAGCTGGAGCGCCTGGGGCGCGAGCTGGACTCCACCCACGGCCTCATCGACGCCCTGCGTGCCCAGGACCACGAGCACGCCAACCGGCTGCACACCCTGCTCGGCCTGCTGGAGCTGGAGATGCACGACGAGGCGGTCGAGTTCGTCACCGAGGTCGTCGGGGTGCACCGGACCACCGCCGAGCAGGTCACCGAGAAGGTCCGCGACCCGCTGCTCGCGGCGATGCTGGTCGGCAAGGCCACCGTGGCGGCCGAGCGCGCGGTCGCCCTGCGCATCACCCCGGACACCCTGCTCCCCGACCGGCTGGTCGACCCGCACGGGCTCGTCACCGTCGTCGGGAACCTCGTCGACAACGCGCTGGACGCGGCCGCCGGCACTCCGGACGCCTCGGTCGGGGTGACCCTGCGCGCCGAGGGGCGTACGGCCGTGCTGCGGGTCGTCGACAGCGGCCCCGGCGTCCCCGACGGGCAGCGCGAACTGATCTTCACCGAGGGCTGGTCCACCAAGGATCTCCCCGCCCACGGCAAGCGGGGCCTGGGGCTCGCCCTGGTCCGGCGGTTCGCCGAGCGCCAGGGCGGGCACGCGCGCGTGACGACGGGCCCGGACGGCGGGGCCGAGTTCACCGTCGTCCTGCCGGAGGCGCTGAGCGAGGCCCTGGACGAGGATGCGAACGGGACCGTACTGCATGAGGAGGCGCGATGATCGATGTCCTCGTCGTGGACGACGACCGGCGGGTCGCCGACATCAATGCCGCGTACGCCGAAAAAGTTCCCGGTTTCCGGGTGGTGGCGAAGGCGCATTCGGCCGCGGAGGCGCTCGCGATCATCGCCGAGCGCCCCGTCGATCTGGTCCTGCTCGACCACTATCTGCCGGACGAGAACGGCCTCGCCGTCGTACGCGAGCTGCGCCGGCTCGGCCACCACACCGACGTGATCATGGTGACGGCCGCCCGCGACGTCAGCACCGTCCAGGCCGCGATGCGCCAGGGGGCACTCCAGTACCTCGTCAAGCCGTTCACCTTCGCGGGGCTGCGCACCAAGCTGGAGGCGTACGCCGCGCTGCGCCGCACCCTCGACGGCGGCGGCGAGGCCGAACAGGCCCAGGTGGACCGGATCTTCGGCGCCCTCTCGGTCTCCGGCGAGCCCGACCTGCCCAAGGGCCACTCCCCCACCACCGCCGAACTGCTGCGCCAGGTGCTGCTCGCGGCCGAAGGCCCGCTCTCGGCGCAGGAGATCGCGGAGCGGGCGGGGGTGAGCCGGCAGACGGCCCAGCGCTATCTGAAGCTTCTGGAGCGGACGGGTCGCGTACGGCTCGGTCTGCGCTACGGGGAGACCGGCCGCCCCGAGCACCGCTACGAGTGGACGACCGGCCGCTGACGCCCGGGTCCGAGCGAGACCCGGGGCGGTCCGAGTGACACCGGGATCCGAACGTCTCAGCCCTTCGGGACCTTGTTCACGAACTCGGTGGTGAACGTCTTGGACAGGTCCACGTCCGCGTGCTTGAGGTTGGGGTTGAACGCCTTCAGGACCTTCTCGACCGTCTCGGGCCCGTCGGCGGGCATCACTCCGTCCTTGGTGAACATGGGCAGGGTGCTCTTGATGGACTGCGCGTAGAGCGCCTTGCCGCCCTTCGCGTAGTCGGCGGGCATCTTCGCCGCGATCTCCTCCGCGCTGTGCGAGGACATCCACCGCAACGTCTTGACCAACGCGTTCGCCAGCTTCTGCACGGTCTCCTGGTGCCCGTTCACCCAACTCGCGTTCATGTAGAGGCTCGACGAGGGGTACGGGCCGCCGAGCGCGGACCGCGACCCCTCGGGCGTCCGCATGTCGATGAGGACCTTGCCGAGCTTCTGGTCCAGGACGTTGGCGACCGTCGGGTCGGTCGTCATACCGCCCTGGATGGAGCCCTGCTTCAGGGCGGCGATGAACGTCTGGCCCGCGCCGACCGCGACCGGTGTGAAGTCGCTGGTCTTCAGCCCGTCGCGGACCGCCAGGTACTTGGTGAGGAAGTCGGTCGACGAGCCGAGGCCGGTGACGCCGAGCTTCTTCCCCTTGAAGTCCTTGGGAGTGGCGATGTCACCCTCGGCCTTGCTGGAGACGATCTCCACTTCGCCGGGCGCGTGCGAGAACTGCACCACCGACTCGACCTGCTTGCCCTTGACCTGGAGGTCGAGCGTGTGGTCGTAGAAGCCGACGGCGCCCTGGACGTCGCCGGATATCAGCGCGGTCTCGGCCTGCACCCCGGCCGGCTCGCTCAGCAGCTGGACGTCCAGGCCCTCGGCCTTGAAGAAGCCCAGCTGCTGGGTGAGCATCGCGGGCAGATAGATGACCTTGTCCAGGCCGCCGACCATGATCTTGACCTTGTTCGACGAGCCGGAGCCGGAGTCGTCCGAGCCGCAGGCGGTCAGGGTGGTGGCGGCCAGGGCGCCCGCCAGGACGGCCGCGGGGATTCTGCTGAAGTGGTGGCTGCGCATGTCATCACGTCCCGGTGATATGTGTGAGAGAGGAAGGGAGTACAGGGAGGGGTAGGCCCGCCAGTTGTCGGGGGCACGCCTTCAGCGTTCGGTGCCGGGCTCAGCGGGCCGCCAGCGGAACAGCCGGCGTTCGGCGAAGGTGAGCAGCCCCTCGGTGAAGAGGGCGACGACCGCGAGGATGACCATCGCCGCGTACACACCTGCGGCGTTGAACGTCCCCTGCGAGGCGGCGACGAGCAGCCCGAGCCCCTTGGTCGCGCCGATGTACTCGCCGACGATCGCGCCGATCAGGGCGAACCCGAAGCTGACGTGGAGGCTGGTGAAGATCCAGGACGTGGCGGAGGGGACGACGACCTGGAGGGTGACCCGGCGGTTGCTCGCGCCCAGGATGCGGGCGTTGTCCACCAGATCGCGGTCGACCTCGCGGGCGCCCTGGAACGCGTTGAAGAAGACCGGGAAGAAGACCAGGACGACCGCCGACGCGACCTTCGAGGCCGGGCCGAGCCCGAACCAGATGAGGAAGATCGGCGCGAGCACGATCCTCGGGATCGCGTTGAGGACCTTGATGTACGGGCCGAGGACATCGGCGAGGAACCGGATCCGGCCGAGGGTGATGCCGAGGACGACACCGCCAAGGACGCCGATGATCCAGCCGAGCAGCGCCTCGTACAGCGTGTACCAGATCTGCTCCCACAGGGAGCCCTGTGCGGTGCCGTGCACGGCCCAGTCGCGTATCTGCTCCCAGATCTTCGACGGCATCGAGAAGTTGAAGGGGTCGATGGCCTTGGTGCGTGCCAGGACCTCCCAGAGCGCGATCACGGCGACGAGCAGCAGGACCCGGCTGCCGTAGACGAGGAAGCGCCGGTTGCGGGCGGCGCGCGCCCGCGCCCTGGTGCGCTCGGTGGGCTTGACCGGGGCGGCGTCGATCGTGTCAGGCGACATCGGCGGCACCCCGCTCCCGGGTGATGCGGACCTCTTCGCCCAGCGACTCCCAGATCTCCCGGTAGATCTCGATGAACCGGGGCTCCAGTCGGATCGACTCGACCTTGCGGGGGCGCGGCAGGTCGATGTCGAAGACCTGCTTGACGGTCGCGGGGCCCGCGGTCATGACGACGACCTTGTCGGCGAGGGCGATCGACTCCTCCAGGTCATGGGTGACGAAGACGACGGAGGAGCCCGTTCCGGACCACAGGTCGAGGAGCTCGTCGGACATCAGCGCCCTGGTCTGTACGTCGAGCGCCGAGAACGGCTCGTCCATCAGCAGGATCTCGGGGTCGTTGACCAAGGTCGCGGCGAGGGCGACGCGCTTGCGCTGGCCGCCGGAGAGCTGGTGCGGATAGCGGTCCTCGAAGGACGCGAGTCCGACCCGGGCCAGCCATGCGCGGGCCCTCTCCTTGGCCTCCGCCTTCGACGCGCCCCTGAAGCGCGGCCCTGCCATCACGTTCGACAGGACGGTCCGCCAGGGGAAGACCGCATCCTGCTGGAAGACGAAGCCGACCTTGTCGCCGATGCCGTCGACCGGCTCCCCGGCCACCAGGACCTCGCCCTCGGTGGGCTCCTCCAGACCGCTGATCAGGGTCAGGGTCGTCGACTTCCCGCAGCCGGTGGGGCCGACCACGGCGACGAACTCACCGCGCCCCACGGTCAGGTCCAGGTCCCGGACGGCCGTGTGCAGCGCCCCGGACGGCGTACGGAACGATTTGCTCGCGCTCCGCAGCTCGATGGCGGGGCTTCTGTGAGGGCCCGCCTGCTCTGTGCCCCTCTGCTCTGTGCTCATGGAGCGGGACCGTAGATGTGGCGCAGGGCACAGCGGCAGTCTTGTGGGCGCAAGACACACTTCTGCTCGCTGACCCCTGTTGTGCTCGTTTTGCTCGCGCTACAACTGCGGGGATTCAACGGGAAGGAAACACGTTGATAGACGTCCTGGTCGTGGACGACGACTTCCGTGTCGTCGAGATCAACGCGGCATACGTCGGGAAGGTTCCCGGGTTCCGGGTCGTCGCCCGCGCGCACAGCGCCGCCCAGGCGCTGGCGACGCTGGAGCGCCACCGGGTCGACCTGGTACTGCTCGACCACTTCCTGCCGGACGAGACCGGGTTGTCACTGGTCCGCCGGATGCGCCAGCTCGGCCACCACACCGATGTGATCATGGTGACCTCAGCCAGCGACGTGGCCACCGTCCAGGCCGCGATGCGCCACGGCGCGCTGCACTACCTCGTCAAGCCGTTCACCTTCGCGGGCCTGCGGACCAAGCTCGACGCGTACGCGACCCTGCGCCGCACCGTGGACCGGGCCGGGGAGGACGGCGCCGAGGGCACCGGGCAGGACCAGGTCGACCGGATCTTCGGGGCGCTGCGCAGCGTCGCGACCGCCCCCGGGCTGCCCAGCGGCCACTCGCTGCCCACGGCGGAGCTGATCCGTGAGGTGCTGCACCACGCGGACCATCCGCTCTCGGCCCATGAGGTGGCGGGCCGCACCGGCCTCAGCCGCTCCACCGCCCAGCGCTACCTCCGGCTCCTGGAGCAGTCCGGCCGCCTCCGCCTCACCCTGCGGTACGGGGAGACGGGCCGCCCGGAACACCGGTACGCCTGGGCCGTGTGACCGGCGGGGCCGCGGCCGGGCTGCACTGACCTCAGGAGGAGCGATCCTGTCGGCGGCTAGACCGCCCCCGCCCCCGTCAGCGATCGCACCTCCGTCTCCGCGTGGCGGGCCTCGTCCGGCGGCTCGGGTGAGGTCACCGTGCCCAGCCAGCCGGCCAGGAAGCCCAGCGGGATGGAGATGAGGCCCGGGTTCTCCAGCGGGAAGAACTGGAAGTCCACCCCGGGGAACAGCGCGTGGGGCCCGCCCGAGACCACCGGTGACAGCGCCACCAGGACCAGCGCGGGAATGAGTCCGCCGTAGACCGACCAGACCGCGCCCCGGGTGGTGAAGTTCCGCCAGAACAACGAGTAGAGCAGCACGGGCAGATTGGCCGAGGCCGCGACCGCGAAGGCCAGCCCGACCAGGAACGCCACGTTCAGGTCCCGGGCCAGCAGCCCGAGACCGATGGCGACCGCCCCGATCCCGGCGGCGGCGACCCGGGCCACCGCCACCTCGCTGTGCTGCTTGGCGTGGCGCCGCCGCAGCGAGGCGTACAGATCATGGGCGACGGAAGCGGAGGAGGCGAGGGTGATCCCGGCGACGACGGCCAGGATGGTGGCGAAGGCGACGGCGGCCACGACCGCGAAGAGAACCGTTCCGCCTGTGGAACCCGCGCCGCCGCCCAGATCGAGCGCCAGCAGCGGCACGGCCGTGTTCCCCGCCGCGTTCGCGGACTTCACCTCGGCGGAGCCGACCACGGCGGCCGCGCCGAAGCCGAGCACGATGGTCATCAGATAGAAGCCGCCGATGAGACCGATCGCCCAGACGACCGAGTGGCGCGCGGCCCGGGCGGTCGGCACCGTGTAGAAGCGGGAGAGGATGTGCGGCAGCCCCGCCGTACCGAGCACCAGGGCCAGGGCCAGGCTGATGAAGTCGAGCCGCGCGGTCCAGCCGCCGCCGTATCTGAGCCCCGGGGAGAGGAACTCCTTTCCGTGGCCGCTCCGTTCGGCCGCCGTGTTGAGCAGCAGATTGATGTTTCCGTGGAAGCGCATCAGCACCAGCACGGTGAGCGTGACCGCTCCGGCCATGAGGAGGACGGCCTTCACGATCTGGATCCAGGTGGTCGCCCGCATCCCGCCGAGCGACACATAGATCACCATCAGCGCGCCCACGCCGATGACGGTCCACGAGCGGGCCGCGCCGCTGGATCCGCCGAGCAGCAGCGCCACCAGGCTGCCCGCGCCGACCATCTGCGCCACCAGATAGAGAACGGACACGGTGACCGAGGAAGTTCCCGCCGCGATCCGCACCGGGCGCTCGCTCATCCGGGCGGCAATGACATCGGCGAGGGTGAACCGTCCGCAGTTGCGGACCAGTTCGGCCACCAGCAGCAGCACCACCAGCCAGGCCACCAGAAACCCGACGGAGTAGAGCATCCCGTCGTACCCGAAGAGCGCGATGAGTCCGGAGATCCCCAGGAACGAGGCGGCCGACATGTAATCGCCCGCGATGGCGAAACCGTTCTCCATGGAGGAGAACAGCCGCCCGCCCGCATAGAACTCCTCCGCCGAGCCGCGCCGGTCGCGGCTCACCCAGGTGGTGATCGCCAGCGTCACCGCCACGAACGCGCTGAACAGCAGCAGCGCCAGCGCCTGGTGATCCCTGCCGGCGCTCACCTGGCCATCCCCCGTGTCATCTCCTGGGTGTCCCAGCGCAGTTCGAGCGCGGCCCTGTCCCGGCGCAGCCTCGCATGACGGGCGTACGCCCAGGTCAGCAGGAAGGTGGAGAGGAACTGGCCGAGCCCGGCGACCATGGCGACATTGACCGCCCCGACCACCTGATGGGCCATCAGGTCCGGCGCGGTGGTAGCGGCCACGACATACGCGATGTACCAGGTGAGGAACGCGAGCGCGGCCGGGACCACGAACCTGCGGTATCGGGCGCGCACTTCCTGGAAGGCTGCGCTGCGCTGCACCTCCAGATAGATGTCGGCCGTGCTGCGCCCCGTGTCCGGCTCGGCCGCCCGCTGCTGCGGCGGAGCGAACGCGGGCACCGTGCCGTCCAGTTCGCCCCACCCGGAGGCGAGCGCGTCGTACCAGGGGTCGTCGATCCGTGCCGCCGCCGGTTCGCGCCGTTCCTGTCTGTCCACCGAACAACACTCCTTAGTCCACGGCCCTGTTCGGCCGCGTGCCCAAGGATGGGCAGAGGGGACGCCCTCGCACTCTTCAACGCCCCCCTCTTCACCCCATTAGGTGATGGCCGAACCCGGCGGTCGCGAGAGGCCGTGCTGATAGGCGTACCGCACGGCCTGCGCCCGGTCCCTGGCTCCCGTCTTGGCGAAGATGTTGTTGATGTGCGTCTTCACCGTCGCGGTGGAGATGTGCAGCGCACGGGAGATCTCAGGGTTGGACAGGCCCTCCGCGACCAGGCCGAGCACCTCGCCCTCACGGCCGGTGAGCCCGTCGGGCAGCACCGCCGGAGCCGTCGCGGGCGGTGGCGCCATCACCCGTTCGAGCAGTCGCCGTTGCACCGAGGGCGCCAGACCGGCCTGTCCGGCCAGCACGTCCTGTATCGCCCTGACGATCTCGTCGCCGCCCGCGTCCTTGGTCAGATACCCGCGCGCCCCGGCCTGCAGCGCCGGGAACAGCGAGTCGTCGTCGGCGTAGGTCGTCAGGATCACCACCTGCGTACTTGGATACGCGGAGCGGATGCGGCGGGTGGCCTCGGCCCCGTCGCAGCGCGGCATCCGCAGGTCCATCAGGACGACGTCCGGGGCCACTTCGGCGACCAGCGCGACCGCCTCCTCGCCGTCCTTCGCCGCGCCCACCACCTCGACGCCGGGCAGCAGCCCGAGCAACATCACGATCCCCTCACGCACCACCGACTGGTCGTCCGCCACGACCACGCGGATCGCACGGCCCCCATTTCCGGGCCCGCCCTCGGCCCCGGCACCTCCCACGGTCACACCGCCCCCTTCCCCGGTCATGCCGGCACCCTCAGCCGCACCACGAAGCCCTCTTCCTCCGGTCCCGCCTCCAGAGTCCCGCCGAGCAGTTCGGCGCGCTCCCTCATCCCGAGCAGACCGTATCCGGAACCGCTCACTGCCAATTCGTCGGCGACCCGGCAACCGCCCGAGTCCCGTACCTCCAGGGCCACTTCGTCCGGCAGATACTCCAGCCGGACGGCCACGGCGGCGCCCGGCGCGTGCTTGCGCACATTCGTCAGAGCCTCCTGCGCCACACGCCGCACCGCCTGGGAGGCCTCGGCCGCCAACGGCCGCCGCTCCCCCGCCACTTCGACCCCGGCCGGACCGCCGGGCCCGCCGCCTTCGACGAGCGTATGCAGGAAGTCCTCGACCGGCGTGATCTCGCCGCGCAGCGCGGAGAGCGCCTGCCGGGTCTCGGCCAGGCCCTCCCGCGCCATCGACCGGGCGGCGACCACCCGCTCCAGGATCCGGTCCCGGAAGTCCCCGGCGGGCTCGCGCTCGATCATCAGCCGGGCCGCCTCCAGATGCACCAGCTGGGCGGAGAGGCTGTGTGCCAGCACATCGTGGATCTCTCGGGCGATCCTGGCCCGCTCGGCGAACGCGGCCGACTCGGCCTCGGCGGCCCGGGCAGCCCGCTCCTGGGCGAGCAGCCGCTGGGCGTTGCCCCGCGCCTCCGCGTCCAGCCGCAGCACATATCCGGCGAGGCCCAGCCCTGCGGTGGTGAGGGCGGTGGTCAGCCAGTTGTCGGTGTTCACCACCGCGTACGCCCCGAGGGCCACCAGGGTGCAAGGGACGGCGGCGCCCAGCGGGAGCCGTTCCAGAGCGGAGATCGCGCAGCCGCACCACACGATGATCGCGAAGATGTGCCAGTCGGTCTGCTGCGCACCGAGCGCCGACGCCATCAGCAGCGCGAGCAGCCCCAGCGAGGGCCAAAGCCGGTGGGCGAGCGTCTGCTGCCAGAACGCCCGGGCCAGCACGACCATCACCGCCACCATGGCGACGCCCACGGCCCAGGACCAGCCGTCGGGCCCCTTCTCGCTGATCGCGGTCCACAGCATCCCGCCGAGCAGCAGCCCGCGCACACCCCACATGATGCCGAGCCGTGCGCGGCTGAGCCCTTCGCGGGAGAGCGCCTCCCGCGAGGGCCAGGTGAACCAGACGTCGATGCTCACACGCGGTCCTTCCACGGCGGCCGGGTGGAGCCGTCGGCAGCAACACCGTACGACGCGTGCAGCGGCTGGGCCCGCCACACCAGGATGCCGCTGCGGACCAGGAGCGAGGCCGCCAGGCCAAGCAGCAGCGCGCCCGTGCCCATCCGTATCCCGGCCAGGGCCCCGATGCCGGCAAGCCCTGCCCGAACCGCGATGCCCACGGCCCAGACGGCCGCCGTCGCCTTGGTGCCCCTGGTCCACACCGAGCCGTCCGCCTCGGTCCACACCTTGCTGGTCCAGCCCCAGGCCGCGCCCATGAGCAGCCCGGTCGCGGTCTCCGTGCCGAGCAGCAGCACCGAGGCCATGTGGTGGTCCGGGTCGACCAGGCCCTTTTCCCGTATCGCCAAATACACCAGGACCGCTGGGACGAGCCACCAGCGTTTGGCGCCGGCCAGTTGCTGGGGCCGCACCTGGCGCGAGACGATCAGCGCGACGACGGCCACTGCCACCAGCACATTCACGAGCGCGGACATCTGGGCCTCCGGAACTACGACGGCAGGACTTCCCTACGCCATCGAAGTTACGGAAACGGCCTGGTCAGACACATCGGAGCAGGGGTTGAACGTGGGTGGAGCTCTCGGCTCCACCCGCGGGTGGACACGCCACCCCGGGCGCCCGGACGGGCCAGGCCGCCGGGGCAGCCCGGACCTGCCCGGCCATCCCGGCCGCCCCCGCCGCGGTTACGCGTCGATGCGCGAGCGGTCCAGCGTCGCCGCCGAGCTGGTGATGAACTCCTTGCGGGGCGCCACCTCGTTGCCCATCAGCAGATCGAAGACCTGCTCGGAGGCCTCCAGGTCGCCGATGTTGATCCGGCGCAGGGTGCGGAACCGCGGGTCCATCGTGGTCTCCGCCAGCTGGTCGGCGTCCATCTCGCCGAGGCCCTTGTAACGCTGGATGGAGTCCTTGTACCGGACGCCCTTGCGCTGGAACTCCAGCAGGGTCTGGCGCAGCTCGTTGTCCGAGTACGTGTACACGTACTTGTCCTGGCCCTTCTTGGGCTGGACCAGCTCGATCCGGTGCAGCGGCGGGACGGCGGCGAAGACCCGGCCCGCCTCGACCATCGGGCGCATATAGCGCTGGAAGAGGGTCAGCAGCAGGATGCGGATGTGGGCGCCGTCGACATCGGCGTCGACGAGCAGCACGATCTTGCCGTACCGCGCCGCGTCGATGTCGAAGGTCCGGCCCGAGCCCGCTCCTATGACCTGGATGATCGCGCCGCACTCGGCGTTCTTGAGCATGTCCGAGACGGACGCCTTCTGAACGTTGAGGATCTTGCCGCGGATCGGGAGCAGCGCCTGGAACTCCGAGTTCCGGGCGAGCTTGGCGGTGCCGAGCGCGGAGTCGCCCTCGACGATGAAGAGCTCGCTGCGCTCCACGTCGTCGCTGCGGCAGTCGGCCAGCTTGGCCGGCAGCGAGGAGGACTCCAGCGCGGTCTTCCGCCGCTGCGCCTCCTTGTGCTGACGAGCGGCGATCCGGGTCCTGGCCGCGGCCACGATCTTGTCGAGCACCGCCCGGGCCTGCGCCTTGGCGTCGCGCTTGGTGGAGGTCAGGAACGCCTTCAGCTCCTTGGCGACCACATTGGCGACGATCCGGTTGGCCGCCGACGTGCCGAGCACCTCCTTGGTCTGGCCCTCGAACTGCGGCTCGGCGAGACGGACGGTGACCACCGCCGTCATGCCCTCCATGGCGTCGTCCTTGACGACGTCGTCCTCGGCGACGCGCAGCAGCTTCGCGGAGCGCAGCACCTCGTTGACGGTCTTGGTGACCGAGCGCTCGAAGCCGCTGACGTGGGTACCGCCCTTGGGGGTGGCGATGATGTTCACGAACGACTTCAGGTTGGTGTCGTACCCGGTGCCCCAGCGCAGCGCGATGTCCACGACGAGCTCGCGGGTGACCTCGGCGGGGGTCATGTGGCCGCGGTCGTCCAGGACCGGGACGGTCTCCTTGAAGGTGCCCTGGCCGGTGAGCCGCAGCACGTCGCAGACACCCTTGTCCTGGGCCAGGTAGTCGCAGAACTCGCTGATCCCGCCGTCGAAGCGGAACGTCTCTTCCGTCTTGCCCTCGCCGTCGAGGCCGCGCTCGTCCCGGACGACGATGGTCAGACCGGGGACCAGGAAAGCCGTCTGACGCGCGCGCTGGTGGAGCGTCTCCAGGGAGAGCTTCGCGTCCTTGAGGAAGATCTGGCGGTCCGCCCAGTAGCGGATGCGCGTGCCGGTGCGGGTCTTGGGCACCCGCTTGCCCTTGAGCAGCCCGCTCGACGGGTCGAAGGGGGCGTCGGGACCCTGCTCGGTGAACATGCCGGGCGTGCCGCGCCGGAAGCTGATCGAGTGCGTCGCGCTGCTGCGGTCGACCTCGACGTCGAGGCGGGCCGAGAGCGCGTTCACCACGGACGCGCCCACGCCGTGCAGACCGCCGGAGGCGGCGTAGGAACCGCCGCCGAACTTGCCGCCGGCGTGCAGCTTGGTCATGACGACCTCGACGCCCGACAGACCGGTCTTGGGCTCGACGTCGACCGGGATGCCCCGGCCGTTGTCCCGCACCTCGACCGAGCCGTCGTCGTGCAGGATCACCTCGATGAAGTCGCAGTACCCGCCCAGGGCCTCGTCGACGGAGTTGTCGATGATCTCCCAGAGGCAGTGCATCAGGCCGCGGCTGTCGGTCGAGCCGATGTACATGCCCGGGCGCTTGCGGACCGCTTCGAGGCCTTCAAGGACGAGCAGGTGCCGCGCGGTGTAGTTGGAGCCGTCCCGGTCGGCGCCGGAGAGCAGCGCAGTGGACGGAACGGACGTCTCGGCGGTCACGCAGTTCGCTCCTCGCTGAATTTCAATTCGCCCCCGATGGGCAGGGGGTCGGCGTCGGTCGCCGGTCAGAGGGTACCGAGGCCTGGTAGAGCCGTTGTCACGCCACCCTCGGCAATACTCATGCTAGTCCAGCCTCGTATGCATGTTCGATCCCTCGTTGGGGTGATGCGGATATCACGTTCCCATCCAGGCATGAACCATTTAGGCTCCGGGCACGTCCTCATGAACAACCGGCAACCCCGCCGGGAGGACCAAACCGAGACAAGCAACGCGAAACCGTAAAGCAACGCAATACGGCTCATTCGCCGCCAACCGGCAGCAGACAGCCACCTTGACCAAGAAGTTTCAAGGAGAAGGCACGAGCGGGAACGTTTTCGGCCTGGTTGGATGTTGACCCTGGTACGACAGCTCGTCGAGCTAGAGAAGAGGCGACGTGACTACTGTTCTGACCCCCGCGAGCCCCCTGACGGCCGCTGACCGTTGCGACCGCTGCGGCGCACAGGCATACCTGCGTGTCCTTCTGACCAGCGGCGGCGAACTGCTCTTCTGTGCTCACCACGGACGCAAGTTCGAGCCGGAACTGAAGAAGATCGCCGCTGAGATACAGGACGAGACGGACCGCCTCACCGCGGTGCCCGAATCCGCAGGCGAAGAGGATCACTGACACCTCGCACTGACGACGAGCCAGGGCCGGTCCAGGACCGGCGACGGGGGGGGGGGGGGGGGGGGCGGGGGGGGGGGGGGGGGGGTTGGGGGGGGGTTCGGCCAGGGTGGGGGGCGGTGCGGTGTGGGTGTGGGGAAGTAAGGGGAGAG